>JAGGTO010000012.1 GCA_021163705.1 Thermoplasmata archaeon
AGGCGACAAAGGATAGAGAATTACCTCCAGAGGAGCAGCTTGAGAGATGGGAGAAGATGCTCGCAGGCGAGTATGATGAGGGCGAAGCAGTATATGTTGTAAAGACTGATTTGCAGCATCCGAATCCCGCGATAAGGGACTGGGCCGCGTTTCGAATAATCAAAGATGCTGAGCATCCCCGTGTTGGAGATAAGTATATTGTGTATCCGCTTATGAACTTCTCTGTGGCTGTGGATGATCACGAGTTGCAATTGACCCATGTTCTTCGGGGCAAGGACCATCTGAACAATACATACAGGCAGATGTACCTATACGATTATTTCGGATGGAAGAAGCCCGTATATATTCATTACGGATGGGTGACAATGAAAAATACGATTTTGAAGACCTCATTAATCAAGGAGGGAATAAGAAAGGGAGAATTCTCAGGATGGGATGATCCCCGCCTCGGCACGCTTCGTGCCCTGGCAAAGAGAGGTATAAGACCCGAGGCAATACGCAGATACTGGATTGAAGTTGGTCTCAAATCCGTGGATATAGAGTTCTCGTGGGACACGCTCTACGCGTACAATCGCGAATTGATAGATCCTGAAGCAAAAAGATACTTCTTTGTTTGGGATCCTGTGAAGGTAGAGATAAGAGGGGTTGAGAGAATAGAAGGCAGAGCCCCTCTGCATCCCTCACGGAACATGGGGTTCAGGGAGTATATATTGAGTAAGCCAATAGAGATAATGCTCACCCGGGAGGATTGGAAAAAAATAAAGGAGGGCGAAACTTTTCGCTTGAAAGACCTGTGTAATGTTGTCAAGAGGGGAAGTTATCTGGAATATGTAGGCAATGATCTATCCATAGTGAAAGAGGGTGCAAAGATAATCCATTGGGTGCCTGAAGATTCTGTGCTTACACGGGTGCATATGCCTGATGGAAGCGTCAAGGAGGGATACGCCGAAAAGGATGTGTTAAAGAGCGTAGGAGATATCGTACAGTTTGAGAGATTTGGATTTACAAAAATATACAGAGAGAATGGAATAATTGAGGGGTTTTTTGCTCACAGGTGATCAGGTGATATTCACATAGGATGGAAACTTTTTCAGGAGGATCACATCACCCACTGCCTTAACCCAGCGATAGGGCACCACAACAGGTACACCGTCTTCCACAAGCAGAGGATTGGTCTTCTCAACATATAGTCCATATATGATCTGCTCATTCACATCCAGCAGGACATCCTTTATGGTTCCGAGGAGATAACCCTTATCCGTATATATTTCAAGACCTATAAGCTCAGTTGCCTCCGTCATCATTTTTAATCCCCGAGGAGTATTATCTTGCTATTATTTAAATTCTTCTCTACCTTGGTGCAGGCAGTCGTAAAAGATTAAATAAATCCAGAGCATGCCTCAAGAGATGAACAGAAATCTCAGGGCCATAAAGTGGTTCTTGAAGAGTTATCTGGACTATGACAGGCCCGTATATGGCTCATTTAAAGTTACACACAGGTGCAACATGCAGTGTCCGTTCTGCAATGTATGGAAAGACAGAACTCCTGATCTACCCACCAAGGATATTTTCAAGATCATTGATAGGCTTGCAGAATCCACGGTAACTGTGTTGAGTCTTGAGGGGGGTGAACCAACCTTGAGGAAAGACATACTTGAGATTGTGAAATATGCCCATGACCGCTCTTTCTATCTTTTTATGACCACCAATGGAACTCTCCTTCACAAGCTTCCTCTTGAAGAATTTGCAAAGTATCTGGATTTTTTGCATGTTTCCATAGATGAAGGTCATAACAATTTATATCTTTTTGATGAGCTTAAAAAATATACTCCAAAGATAAAGATAACTGTGCAGACTGTGGTTACAAAAAACGATGTTAAGGCCATGAGATGGAAAGTTGAAAAAGCCTATGAAGCTGGTGCGCGTATATTGCTCATGCCAGCAGTTGCCCTGCCCGGGGCCATTAACATGTCTCCTGATAAAAAAGAGATACATGATGAGCTTGAAAAACTCAAAAAGGAGTTTGGAAGCACAATAGTAACAAGTCAAGCGTTTATAGATAGTCTGGTGAATCATTACACATGCAAATCATTTTCTGTGATGATAGAAGCCAATGGAGATATTGTATATCCTTGCAGTGTGATTGGATGGAAAGTGGGAAATCTTTTAGAGAGCAAGCTTGAGGACATACTTCTCTCGGAGGAGGCAAAAAAAGCAAGGGAAGCAATGTACAGATGCAGGAGAGAGTGCATGCTATATCTCCATGCAGAAACTTCCCAGTTTAACAATATTTTTAATCTGGGAAAATATGCATTAAGCACAATAGCGGGATATATGAGGCGATAGGATGGTAGCTGGCGTGATACTTGCTGGAGGATACGGCAAGAGACTGAGACCCCTCACAGATAGTATTCCCAAACCTCTCATAGAAATAAAGGAGAATTATACCATACTGGATAAGCAGATTCTGAGCTTAAAGTATGCAGGGGTAAGGGAAGTTCATCTCCTTGTGGGATATTTATGGGAAAAAATAAATGAGAGGTATGGAGAGGAATGGAATGGCATGAAAATTAGATACTGGGTAGAAGATGAGCCTCAGGGAACTCTATATGCTTTGAAAAACATTTTCTCTAAGCTGGAGGAGGATAGCATAGTTTCAAATGGGGACATTGTGGCAGATTTTAATCTTCGCAGCTTAATCGCTTCTGCCCAAGAAAATAAAGATGCATTGATCATGATCGCCGTAACGAGGATGCTCTCTCCCTATGGAATCGTGGATTTTAAAGATGGCAGAATTCTATCTTTTCGAGAAAAACCTCTGCTGGATTACTACATAAACGCTGGGTTTTACTATATAAAAAAGGAGGCATATCCCTATTTTCAAGAGAAATATGAGGATAGGGCAGTAGAGAAGACAGTGTTTCCAAGGCTTGCAGAACTTGGAAGAGCCTATGTGTATAAAGAAGAGAATATATTTTGGCAGAGTGTGGATAGCTTAAAGGATCTTGAGAGGGTAAGAGAGGAGTTCAAAAATAGAGAAGATAGGCCATGGGGATATGAGAAAATGCTTCCAGAGGGAAAGCTTTGGTATCTTATGAAATCCTTTGATGTTAAGCTAGAGAATGCCAAACTCAAAATTGAAAGTGGTAGAGGGATTGCAGAATTTGAGAATAAGGAGATTGAATTGAAGGTAGGGGAGGAAATATACATAGAAAATGGAAGAATAAAAGCACTGGAAAATATGCTAATTAAAATTTTTCACCAGTCAAAATAAATAGGGATTTCAAGAGATTTTACCCCTCTATATATTTTTCTCTTTATCTCCCAGTAATTCGTATTCCTTATTTCCTTCTCCAAGTTCTCGGGCAAAACCATATTTTTCTTCCAGCGAAATCTATCAAATATTATGTAATCTACACCTATATTGCGAAGTATTTTTAGCATACTTTCAAGATAGGGCATAGTTATGCTGGGTATTATGGGTCCTATAAATGCATAGGTTATGGCCTTACCCCTAAAATTCTCAAGTACATCCAATCTTTCCTCAATGCTGGATGAGTTTGGCTCCATGAGCCTCCTCTTTTCATCACTCAGAGTTGTTAAGGTAACTCCCACATGCGCCTCTTCAAATTTTTCTATTATATCAATATCCCTCAAAATCAAGTTTGATTTGGTAAGTATGGAGATTCTGCCTCTATGCTTCAAAAGAACCTCAAGCGATTTCCTTGTGAGCTCATATTTTCTCTCTGCAGGTTGATATGCATCTGTTACCGAGCCTATGGTAATGAAACCTTTTTTTCTCCTGAGCTCTTTATCCAGCACTGTGGGAATATTTTTCTTTATAAACACGGTAGTTCTCCATATCTCCAGGGGAGTATGGGTAACATATGGTGCATAACAGTAAACACACTGATGCTCACATCCCCTGTAGGGATTAAGGGAATAATCCGTATTTTCAAGGCCTGATTTTGAGAGTGCTGTTTTCACAAATATTTCAATGTATTTCAAAATCCTCAATCCTCCTCTGATGCATAAATCTTCTGAGCAAAGATGAAGCCTCAAACCAGTACTTGGGTGGAATATGGAACTGTGAAAGGGCATAATTTATCGCCTCTCTCTCATTATCAAATTGCATGGGCTTTCCCCTCAGAGCATTTCTAACATTCTCTCTCACATGCCATACTCCCACGGGCATTAAGTAGGAAGGCTGTGCTTCCCTAAGAACTATAACTTCTGCTTGTTTCCTCATCTTCTCCAGCTTCTCAGCAGCTGCAAGCCTGGCTGCATAATAGCAACCACCAATTTCAGCATACTCCTTTCTTCCTTCGTAATATTCATGGCTCGAAACCATGAAGGTACGATTTCCATAGGGATTCCATAAGGTCCCAGGATACCAGGCTTCCACAAGCTCATAGCTCCACATTCTTGGGAGAAAAATAACAACAAACAGGTTGCCCATTTTGTAGGATTTAAAAACGAGAGTTTTATCCAACGGAGAATACTCTTTTATCTTATTCACAAGATGCCTTGAGATAGTATCATCCACAGCAGTTATACTCCACCTTGTAGGCACGATTTTTCTATCAACCCCCATCGTTCCCATACTGAATGCCTTTTGAATGAGAGAGACCCTTACGCCCTCTTTATAGAGATTGAGTATGGATTCTTCAGCTTTTAGCTCATCATAGTAAATTTTCTCAATACGGGGATTAACCTTCACATTATCGTGGTGAATTCTTTGAAGGGGAGCTATGGGTCCAAATGGTTGAACCTCGCTTCCGCCGAGTACCCTTCCATAGGGTCTCTTCTCAAATACTGCCTCTGAGTCAACATGGGTTTCTGACATACTTAGTTCCTGAAGATCCACTATGAAGTAATCCGGATCCTTCGCAATAGACACATCCACTTTTTTTATTCCTCGAACAAGAGAGGTACGCATATCCACAAAATCTTTTATGTGCATATCAAGCCATTTTTCAGGCATGTCCATATACTCTGTATTTCCCTTCTCAGGAGGTAATAACGGGCCTACATTTACCTTAGGATAGCTGTAGCTCCCAACAAACACTGAGGGGGGTGATGAGCCCTCAATTCTCCTTCCCACCCTTCTTTTTGCTTTTAAAAGAGAATAGTATCTAACGAGAAGTGGACATTCACTTTTACCGCATAGCATTTTAGTGCCTTTACAGATGGCACATATCCCACTTTTAGCAAGCTGCTTCACAAGCTTCTCCCTTTTCTTCACATGTGTTATTATGATCCACAGAATTTAAATCTTGCGAGATCGTTTTCCAATACAAAGATTATATAATTTGACATCTTATAGGAAATTGGGTGAACAGATGAAAAAATCAGAAACAAATGTAACAAAAATCGTTGAGAGTTATCTCGAGGAGCATCCAGTATTAATGGATGTCATTCAAAGGGGAATAGTGAACTACAGTGCTCTGGCCAGGGAGATAATAGAGGAAGAAGAGAAGAGAGGCAATGAGCTTTCACTTGGAGCAGTCAAAATGGCACTGTTGAGGATTACTCAGGAGAAAAAGAGCGGGAAGGAGCATATGGAGAAGAAATTGAAGAAAATAATTGGAGAAAGTGTGATTCAGCTCCAATCGGATCTTGCCATGATAACCATAGAGAGGGGGAAAATAATTGGAAGAATGAAAGAGTTGAGCAATCTAATGGAAGATGCAAGATTCTTCGAGCTCACCCAAGGAGTGGATATATTCAATGTTCTCGTATCCAGGGAGAAGCTCAGGGATGTAATAAAAATTCTTGGAAAAGAAAACATCCTGGAGCTCATGGAGGGGCAGACAGCAATAATTCTAACAAGTCCTGAGGAGAATGTGAAAACTCCCGGATTCATATATCTCCTTACATCTGTGCTTTCATATGGGGGAATAAATATAACGGAGATTATATCCTGTCATAAGGACACCATTTTTGTATTCGATAGAAAGGACGCGATAAGGGCTTACGGCATCCTTGAAAATTTCATTCTCAGGATGAGGGAATAGTTTATATTTGAAACAATTTTTTTCTTTTAATTTATTTTTGTTACATAAGTAATATATAAAGCATGGTTTTCACAAATTTGTGATGTCAATTGAAATCCTGGACAGCACACTGCGTGAGGGTGAGCAATCTCCTGGTGTGAATTTCACTCCGGAGCAGAGGGTTGAGATAGCAATAGCTCTGGATGAAATTGGTGTGGAATACATTGAGGCAGGACATCCATCGGTGAGCGAGGATGTTTTCAGAGGAATAAAGGATGTGGTGGAGCAGGGATTGAAAGCGAATATCCTTGTGCATTCGAGGGCAAAGAGGGAGGATATAGACATGGTCCTCAGAACAGAGGCACCATGGATAGGGATGTTCTTTTGCGTATCCTCACACTGTCTGAAAATGAGATTCGGCATAACTCTTGAAGAGGCAAAAAGGAGAATAGTGGATACCATTGAGTATGCTAAAGCTCATGGATTGAAGATAAGATTCACACCCGAGGATACAACCAGAACGGAGTGGGAGAATCTTGCAAATGTGCTTGAGATTCTCAGAGAACTCAAGGTGGACAGGGTAAGTGTTGCAGATACCACAGGTGTGGCCCATCCGGTGGAGTTCTACAATCTTGTTAAGAAAGTTGCAAAGTATGGAGTAGCTGTGCATGTTCACTGCCACAATGATCTTGGGCTTGCATTTGCCAATGCTCTAATGGGCATTGAAGCAGGAGCAATTGTTGTTGATACTACCGTAAATGGCATAGGTGAGCGATGCGGAATAGTGGATCTGGCGCAAATGGCCACAATTGCCAGGTACAGGTATGGAAAGAAATACAAACTGGATAAACTGTATTTGTTAAGCAAGAGAATTGAAGAAATAACAGGAATTGCTGTGGAGAAGCATCATCCAATAGTGGGAGAGCATGCGTTTGTGCACAAGGCAGGGTTGCATGTAGCTGCTGTTGTAAAGGATCCTTCATTTTATGAATTCATGCCTGCAGAGATGTTTGGAAGAGAGCGGAAAATCTATGTGGACAAATACGCAGGTCGTGCCACTGTTGAATATTATCTCAACCGTGCAGGATTGAAAAATGGGAAGGTGGTGAAAGAGCTCCTTGCGAGAATAAAGAGTTCTGGCAGGGTATACACGCCTGCCATGCTTGTTGAAGAGGCGAGAAAAATAGAAAGGGAGGTGATATGAATGCCACTGTGTCCAATTTGTGGAAATGAGCTAAATGTTGGCGATGTGGAACTGCATGAGATTGTTGAATGTCCCAGGTGCGGTGCGGAACTTGAGGTTGTAAATGTTAATCCCATACACCTTGAAGAGCTTCCGCCAATCGAAGAGGATTGGGGAGAGTAAGGAGAAATGAGAATTGGGATAACCTACTCATATCTTCGTCCTGAGGAGAAGATGCTCAAAGATGCGGCGAAGGAAAAGGGCGAAGTGGTGATGCTCCACGAAGATGAACTTCGATTTCCAACCAGATATGATTTGGATGTGGTTATTGTACGGAACATGGGCCATTACAGAGCTCTTTACACAGCAAAAATGTTCGAGGCCATGGGAATACCCACAGTGAATTCCTGGCGTATCATCCTGGAAGCGGGAGATAAGATTCTTACATCTCTCATTCTCCACGGAAAGGTGGACATCCCGGAATGGAGAGTGGCGATGAACGAGAAATCCGCAATGCATGCCATTAAGGAACTGGGATATCCTGTTATAATGAAACCTATCACAGGCAGTTGGGGTAGATTGCTCTCAAAGATCAACGATAGGGATTCTGCTGAAGCAGTGGTTGAGTTGCGAAGATGGATGTCGAATCCTCTGCATCACATCTACTACATTCAGAAATATGTGGATAAGCCCGGGAGAGATATAAGAAGCTATGTAATCAACGGGGAATACATCACGGCGATATATCGCTATTCAGAGCACTGGATAACCAATACGGCGAGAGGTGGGAGGGCGGAGATATGTAATGATGAGGAAGTTAGAGAAATCTCGCTTAAAGTATGGGAGACCTTTGGCGATGGAGCACTTGCCATCGATATATTTGAGAGTTCCGAGGGATTGCTTGTGAACGAAGTTAATCCAGGAATGGAGTTCAAGAATGTGGTAAGGGTCACGGGAGCCGATATTCCCGGAAAGATTGTGGATTACGCAGTGGAGGTGGCCAGGAGATGATAAGAGCTGCAGTGATTGGAGGCAGTGGATACATAGGAGGTGAGCTGCTGAGATTACTGTGGATGCACCCTGAAGTGGAAATAATGGCGGTCACATCGCGAAAATACGAGGGAAAGAGAGTAGAGGTGGTGCATCCTCATCTCCGTGGCACAGGTTTAAGATTCTCCAGAAAAATAAGTGGGGATTATGATATGCTATTTCTCTCAGTGCCGCATGGCGAGTCGCAGAAAATAATTGAAGAATACATGGGAAGTGTGAAAATCATAGATTTAAGTGCAGATTTTAGGCTACCACAGGATGTGTATGAGAAATATTATGGAACACATGAAAGGCCTGAACTCATAGATAGATTTGCCTACGGATTGCCTGAACTCCACAGGGAGGAGATAAAAAAGGCAGATTATGTGGCCAATCCCGGCTGCAATGCAACGGCGGTAATTCTTGCGCTCTATCCCTTCAGGGACATGGCGAGGGATGCTATGGCAGATGTGAAGGTGAGTTCCAGTGCTGGAGGGAAAAAGGAGAATTTAATGGGCATGCATGCGGAGCGAAGCAATGTTGTGCGGGTTTACAGAGCATGGAAGCACAGGCACGAGGGAGAGATATTTGTGCAGACAGGTGTGAGATGTCCTCTAACAATACATTCCGTTGACATAGTGCGCGGGGTTTTTGCCACAGTGTATTTCCATGCTGATACGAATGAAATATCGCTTTACCGCAGGATGTATGAAGTGTATAGGGATGAGATTTTCGTGAAAATAGTAAGGGAAAGAAACGGCATAGAGAGGTATCCCGATGTGAAGTATGTTATAGGGAGCAATTATGTGCATATCGGTGCCACATATGATGCCGAGTCCCGCAGGGTTATTCTCTTCTCTGCCATAGATAACCTGATAAAGGGTGGTGCAGGTCAGGCAATACAAAATATGAACCTCATGTTCGGCCTTGCGGAGGATACTGGTCTAAAATATCTGCCCCTTTACCCTGCATGAGGTGATTTTTATGAGAATTCTTAAAATAGGTGGCGGAGTGATTTCCCATCTTGAATCATTGGGAGAGCATATTCGGGGTGAGATAATTGTGCATGGTGCATCGGATTATGTTAATGCTCTCTGCCATGAAGCAGGTGTAGAGATAATCAGGCTCAAAAGCGTATCGGGTGTGGAGTTCAGATACACACCTCTTCACATTCTGCCCTACTACATAATGGGTGTGATGCGAGCAAACAAGGAAATTGTGGCCTATATGCAGAAGATTGGCAGAAACGCGATAGGGCTCAGTGGAGTGGATGGAAGAATTGTTGAGGCTAGAAGAAAGAGCCACATAAGGGTTATAATAAATGGAAAGAAAAGGGTGATAAGAGACGATTATTCAGGTAAAATTGAGAGGATTAACAGAGAGCTGATAGAGAAAATCATGGAACTTGCAATCCCAGTGATTGGTGCGCTTGCCATTGGTGAGGAGAATATACCTCTGAATGTGGACGGTGATACCCTTGCAGTTAGAATTGCAGAAGCATTTCGAGCTGATGAACTTATTTTCCTCTCTGAGACCGCATTCATGCGGGACGGGCATGTGGTTGAGAGAATACGCCAAGAGGATTTAGACGAATACATAAGGATGTCGCATGGTGGGATGAGAAGAAAACTCATGATGATAAAGGAATCACTCAATGGTGGGGTAGAAGAGGTAATAATCCAAGGTCTCAACGGAAGGACGGTGATTGAATGATGGAGATGAACCTCTATCATCGAAGATTGAAACTTGTGAGAGGAGAGGGTGTGTATGTATGGGATGAAAACGGGAAAAGATATCTCGATGCCATAAGCGGTATAGGAGTTGCTATTCTGGGACATGCGCATAGAGAATTTGTGGATGCC
>JAGGTO010000094.1 GCA_021163705.1 Thermoplasmata archaeon
CTTACCTCAATCTCATTTATTGTTATGTTCTCTCTCATCATATCTATTTCCTCAGGCTCCACAACCCTGATCACAATTTTGGTGGCGACCTTCCTGATCTCCCTCTCAAGCCTTTCCCTCCTACCTGCACTCAATTTTTTTGAGTCTTTTACACCAATCTCAATCAATCTATCTCTATCTGCGCATACTCCAGCTACAACCATCGGACCTATCGCTGGACCTCGCCCAGCTTCATCTACCCCACAGCTCATCCATTTGAGATTGCACCCAGGTATATTAAAATGAGGGATGGATTTTCATCTCCTTGAGAAGGGAGAATATTATATTAGTTCCACATTTACTCATTGAAATTACCGTAGCAGGAATTATTGCCGCGATATATCTATGGAAAAAGAAAGGAATGAGGTGAAGAGAGGCTTAAATTTAAATATTCTCAGGAGATAGGGAAACTGCGAGGTGATTTGATGAAGAAGGATCTCATTTCAATAGTGGATATAAAGGATGAGCTCAAGGAGATAATAGAGCTGGGTATAGAGTTAAAGATGAAACAGAGGATGGGTGAGATTTTCGAACCACTGAAAAACAAGAGTATGGCAATGATTTTTGAAAAGCCATCCACAAGAACAAGAGTGAGCTTCGAAGTGGCAATGACTCAGCTTGGAGGACATGCTTTGTATCTATCTCCAAGAGATATGCAGCTTGGAAGGGGGGAAACCATAGCTGATACAGCAAAAGTCCTCTCCAGATATGTGGACATAATAATTTACAGAGCATATAAACATGAGATGATGCTTGAGCTTGCCAAGAATGCAACGGTTCCTGTGATAAATGCACTGGATGATGTGGAACATCCCTGCCAGATTGTGGCGGATCTGATGACGATAAGGGAGAAGAAAGGAGAGTTTCAGGGATTAAAGCTCGCCTATGTTGGTGATGGAAACAATGTTGCAAACTCTCTTATGCTTGGATCAGCCATTGTGGGCATGGACTTCTACATAGCATGTCCGAAGGGATATGAGCCTCCCGACGATATAGTGGGCATGGCCAGGAGAATTGCAAATGAAACCGGTTCAAAGGTAGTGATAACCCATGATCCTGTGGAGGCCGTAAAAGATGCGGATGTAGTTTACACCGATGTATGGGTAAGCATGGGTGATGAAGCAGAGAAGGAGGCAAGGATGAAAGCTTTCCAGAGTTATCAGGTAAACGAGGAGCTGGTTAAGCATGCCAAACCAGATTACATATTCATGCACTGCTTACCTGCTCACAGGGGCTATGAGGTTACAGATGAAGTTATAGACTCCCGTAACAGTGTGGTATTCGATGAAGCAGAAAACAGGTTGCATGCACAAAAGGCGATAATCCTAAGACTTCTCAAGCCTTAAGTTATTCTTTTCTCTTGAACATTTTTTCTAAATCTTTCAGTGTGAGTTTTATCATTGTTGGTCTTCCATGTGGACATGTATATGGATTTTCACATCTCAATAGCTGATTTATAAGTTGCTCCATCTCAAATATGGATAATCTCTGATTTGCTTTGATTGCACCTTTGCAGGAGATGAGCTTTATTATATCGTCCCATTTTTCCTCTAGAGCTTTTGGTCCAAGAGCTATGATCTCTCTTATTGATTCTTCTGCATCTTTTCTTGTGAGCATTGGAGGTATACCTCTTATGATAATGCTGCGATGACCAAAATCTTCCATATCAAATCCAAGTTTTCTAATTTTCTCTATGATGGAGAGAGCCTTTTCGTACTCCTCAAGGCTAAGATTCATCACAATTGGCTCCAGAAGTTTTTGCATCTTGTTATCCCTTATTTCATGCAGAAATCTTTCGTATCTTATCCTTTCATGTGCTGCATGCTGATCCACGATAATCAAACCTTCAGAGGAGTTCAAAATTATGTATGTATCGCCAACTTGGCCTAAAACTCTCATAGGTAGAGTTCTCATCTGTGGAAGATAATCCTCTATTTTCTTCTCTCTCTTTGGAGTCTCCACTTCAAAGCTCGGTATTTTCCATGCCTCCACTTTCATTTCTGTAACATTATTCTCCCGAATCTCACCTGCACTTTTTTCTACCTTAGGTATATTTTCAATGCCAGTTAAGGTATTCCATATGGCTGAGGATATTCTTTTCTTAATTTCCTCTTCATTTTTGAATTTGATGTAAAGTTTAGCAGGGTGAACATTCACATCTATTTCTTCTGGATCTATTTCTATTCTTAAAACTGCGTAGGGAAAGCTATCTCGAAATAGTAGGGTTCCGTAGCCCTCAATTACAGAGTTCTCCAAAATTTTGTTCTTTACATATCTCCCATTTACAAATATAACTATTTTCGATTTATCCTTTCGTGTTCTGAAGGGTTTGGATATATACCCGCTGATCTTTATTTTTTCCTCCTCTCTTATTTCCACCATGTCCGAAGCTATCTCCTTACCCCAGATTCTCATAATTCTGGATATAAGGGGAGAGGAGGGCGCATTTATTATAGCTCGCCCCTCATTTACAAGTTTGAAATATATGCTTGGATACTGCAGTGCATACTTCTCTATGAGGGATGAAATATAGTAGAACTCCTGGCGTGGACCCTTAAGAAATTTTCTTCTTGCAGGAGTATTGTAAAATAAATCTCTTACGAGAACAGAAGTTCCAGGAGGACAGCCCACATCTTCAACTTTTTTTATCACACCACCTTCAAGAATAAGCTTTGTGCCAGCTATATCTTCCCTTCTTCTTGTAAGCATCTCAATTTTTGATACTGCCGCTATACTTGGCAAAGCTTCTCCCCTGAATCCGAGGGTCATAATTCTCTGAAGATCTTTCTCATCCTTCAATTTGCTTGTGGCATGCCTCCTGAATGCCAGTATTGCCTCCTCTTTACTCATTCCGCATCCATTATCCACCACCCTTATCTCCTCTATTCCCCCTCCTTTCACATATATGGCTATTTTACTTGCACCGGCATCTATGCTATTTTCCACAAGCTCCTTCACCACACTGGAAGGCCTTTCAACAACCTCTCCCGCAGCGATTTTCTCCACAAGCTCTGGAGGGAGTATCCTTATTCTCGATTCCACGGATGAATATTGTAGCATGAAATAAAAAGGTTAAGCTTAAAATGCTTCAATATGAAAAAATTAATTAACTGTAGCGTAAATAATGCCCTATGGATAGGGACGAGCTTGCAAAATATATTGAGCACACAAATTTGAAAGCTTATGCATCCAGGATGGAGATAAAAAAATTATGTGAGGAAGCTAAGAGCTATGGGTTCTACGGCGTATGTGTGAATCCCTACAGGGTAAGGGATGCAAGAGAGTATCTTCGTGGCACAGATTTGAAGGTGATAAGCGTGGTTGGTTTTCCTCTGGGGGCAACATTCACAGAGGTGAAGCTTCAGGAAGCCATAATGGCAATTAACAGTGGAGCAGATGAAATTGATATGGTCATGAACATTGGTGCATTTAAGGATGGAAGATATGAGTTTGTGGAGAAGGAGATAGGGGAAATTGTTGAGATTGCACATCCCATGAATGTGAAGGTAAAGGTGATAATAGAGACCTGCTATTTAAGCAAGGAGGAGATAAGAAAAGCCAGTGAAATCGTGGCTAGGGCCAATGGGGATTTTGTAAAGACCTCAACGGGGTTCGGAAGTGGAGGTGCAAGGGTGGAAGATATTCGAATAATCAGGGAAGTTGTTGAAGATAAAGGAATAAAGGCTGCTGGAGGCATAAGGGACTGGAAAAAGGCAGTTGAGATGATAAAAGCAGGTGCAAATAGAATTGGAACGAGTCATGGGGTGGAAATAATGGAAAGCTATGAGGAGTAGCAAAAATTTATTCATTTGAGCACTATTACCATCTGTGCTATATGATGTTATAGTTGTTGGTGCAGGTCCCATGGGTCTGTATATCGGAGAGCGACTTGCATCCTCGGGGTATGATGTATTAATACTCGAGGAAAATGGGGATATAGGCAATCCCTCGCATTGTGCAGGGTTATTTTCCACGCATGTTTTTGATATTGTGGGCAATATTGGAATACTTCATCCTGCCAAGAAGGCAAGAATTTATGCACCCAACAGAGATTATATTGATATAGGAAATGATAAAACTCGAGGATATGTTGTGGACAGAGTTCTATTTGACAGAGAGCTGGCAAAAAGGGCAGTAAATAGAGGGGCAAATCTTCAGTTAAAAGAAAGGGTAAAGAAGGTAAAATATCCTGAGGTGATGGCATCCTCCAGGTATAAGGGAAGGATAATTGTGGGAGCTGATGGATTGAATAGTGTGGTTAGAAAAAGCATAGGGGTTAAAGCTCCAAAAATAATAGGTGCCATGCAAACCATTGTGAGGTATGAAGCGGAGGATATTGAGAAGGTTCACATATTTCTTGGCAATTCTGTGGCAAAGGGATTCTTTGCCTGGCTTATTCCCCTTGATGAAAATTTTGCCAAGGTTGGATTGGCATCCTACCATGCTCCGTGGGATTCCTTAAAAAATCTCTTGAAAAAACTGAATTTGAAACCTCTGAGTATAGTGGGAGGGGGAATACCCATAGGGTGGGTAGATAGAAGCTATGCCAATGGTATAATTCTTGTTGGAGATGCGGCTTCTCAGGTAAAAGCCACAAGTGGAGGGGGTGTTTATCCCGGATTGAAATGTGCACAGTGTGCAGTTAAAATCATTGAGAGAGCTTTAGAAGCTGGAGATCATTCCTCCTCCTTCCTTTCATCTTATGAAAAATGCTGGAAATCTGGAATAGGCAGGGAATTAAGAAGAGCCCTGATACTCCACAAGATTTACCGAAAGATAAAAGATGAAGAATTTAACGGGATAATCAGAGAGCTTAAAGATGAAAAGCTTATAAGGGTGATAAATGAGGAGGGAGATATAGATTATCCGTCCCGTGTGGTTTTCAAAATATTGAAAAGGAAACCCTCTTTACTAAAGTATCTCAGTATTCCTGCAAGACCTTATCGTATACAGATTTGAGCATTTTATCATTCACATGCGTGTATATCTGAGTAGTTGCAACACTGCTATGTCCCAGAAACTGCTGGATGTATCTTATATCCACACCTCTTCTCAGTAATGTGGTGGCCAGAGTATGACGGAGCACATGGGGAGTTACCTCCTTCTTTATTCCTGCAATACGAGCGTATTTTTTAACTAGGCGAAAAACCTGAACTCTCGTAATTTTCTCACTCTTCCTGGATGAGAATAAATATTCAAGGGAATCATTTCTTGTGGATATATATTCCTCAAGAGCCTCAATTGCTCGTGGACTGATTACAACTATTCTATCCTTATCTCCTTTACCTCCGTGAACCCTCACTATTCTTTCACTAAAATCCACATCCTCAATTCTAAGATTGCATAGCTCACTTACCCTCAAACCAGAATATGCAAGAAAGGATAGAATTGCATAATCTCTTGGATTATCGCGGGCAGCATTGAGCAGTCTTCTCACCTCTTCCTCCGTTAAATATGTAGGCATCTGTTTTGGTCTCTTTGGAGCTTTTAAATCTCGAGCCACATTCATATTCTTATACTTGAAATAGGCCTTTATTGCTTCCACAGCCAGATAAAGTGAATTTTTGGAATACTTTTTTTTCGTAGAGAGATACATTTTGTATTTCTTTAAGTCTTGAGCTGTTATCTCCTCAGCTCTCTTTTTTAAATGAAGAAGCATATCCTTAACAAAGTGAGCATATTCCTTGATAGTATTTTCACTCCTCTTCTCCCCCTCCAGATATCTTTCATACTCCATAATTTCAGTATTCACATACTTCTTAAATTCCCTGTCGGTCATATGGTGACTATATGACCGACAATATTTAAATGTTTTGTCTAAAAGTATCATAATTTGTCTGACATAAATTTCCAGGTGGGAAAATTTAATATTTGCGGGTGGGATTCCTTAAGGGAGGTGATGATATGAAGGTGACATGGTTGGGACACTCTGCATTTATCATAGAGGAAGGTGGAAAAAAGGTGCTGGTTGATCCCTTCATTACAGGAAACGAGAAAGCACCTGTTAAACCGGATGATATTGAATGTGATCTGATAGCGGTAACCCATGGGCATGGGGATCATCTTGGAGATGCCATATTCATAGGAAAAAGGAAGAATGTGCCCATTGTTGCAATATATGAGCTTGCGCAGTACATAAGCTCCAAGGGTGCCAATGGAGTGGGAATGAATTTTGGAGGGACATATGAATATGAGGGAATAAAGCTCTCCATGGTTCCGGCACTTCACTCTTCGGGCATTACAGAGAGCAATTTTGCACATGATGGGGGATTACCTGCAGGATTTGTCATAGAGATAAATGGAAAGAAGGTGTATCATGCTGGTGATACTGGGCTCTTTGGGGATATGAAGCTTATAGGAGAGCTCTATAGACCAGATGTTGCCCTTCTACCTGTTGGAGGGTTATTTACCATGGATACGAAGCTTGCCACCATAGCAGCCAAGTGGATCAAGCCCAAGTTTGTTATTCCCATGCACTACAACACATGGCCACCTATTGAAGCGAATCCCGAGGAGATGCGGGAAGAGCTAAAGAAAGAGGGAATAGAGCTAATTGTTCTCAAACCTGGAGAGAGCTTTGAGTTCTAAACAGTCTACTTAGGCGAAAATAATTTATTGTGAAAGCTCATCATCCCCTAATGTCATGGAAGAAATTAAGGGAGTACATACTTCACATAAGCCTAGTGCTATTCGCCCTGGGAGTGTACCTAGCCATCACTGGAGGTTACTGGGTACTTTATGATACGGGTTTCATAGGCAAGGAAGTAAATCTGGAAAATTTAACCAAATGGGCCGGTGCCTGGAATTACTGGTTTCTAGGGCTTGGAGTGATTCTCATAATAGTGGGAGGATGGTATACATTTGATACCCTGAGAAAAAGGAGAAAGTTTGAAGAGTACATAAACTCTGAAAGCAAAAGGGAGTTCGTGAACAATCTCAGGGAGCTTGAGGAAATAACCTACAAGCTTGGAGAGAAGTACGAAAAGATTCTTGATGAGAAAAAGAAAAAATGGAGGGTAAAGTAGGCTCTCTACTTTTTCTATTTCTTCTTCTCATCCCACTATTTCCTACAGGAGAATCTCAGAGCTCGGGGCATCTCCTAATATATGAGGTGAGCCCATATCCATATCCAAATACCCATATGGAATATATCTGCATCTATAATCCACAATCCGAGAAGATAGATCTGAAGGGTTATTATCTCACAGATTTTGAGGGAAATCTGGAATTAAAAGGGAAAATAGAGGGAAATTCAAAGATTTATATTGCAGAGAATGCTACTGCATTTTACAATTTTATGGGCTTTTATCCCGATTTCACATATTCTCAACTGAAGAAAGGGGATTTTGCCTTAGCCAACAACGGAGATGAGGTCTCCCTATTCAAAAATGGAAGTCTCCTGGATATAGTTATCTATGGGAGCTCAAAATATAGGGGTATAGGATGGCAGGGTAAACCCCTGAAAATTACAGAGGGTCATATTCTCAGAAGAATAGGTTATGAGGATTCAGATTCCTGGAAGGACTGGAAAACTTATCACATAATTGGCCAGAGTGATATACCTCCAAAATCCTTTGAAGTGAGCATGGAGATATTCCCATATCCTGATGAATGGAGGGAGGTAATAAGATTTGTTACCGAGGCTGAAAATTACATTTACATCGAAACATACACATTGGATAGCTATGAATTGGGAAATGCGCTGTTATCAAAACTTGATGAGGGGGTCAAAGTTGTTATTTTATTGGAGGGCTCTCCTGTTGGAGGAATGAACGATTATGAAAAATACATAGTGCATCAACTGTGGGATAAGGGTGCTGAGATAAAGTTTATGGTCAATTCACCAAAAGATGGGATATGTGATCGCTACAGGTTTGTGCATTCAAAATTTATCATAAGAGATGGGTGGGCTGTTCTCATATCCACCGAGAACTTTGGACATTCATCCCTGTCTCCCTGTGGGAATAGGGGATATGGAGTAATAGTAAGAGATGAAAAATTTACAAAATATATAGAGAGGATGTTTCTAGATGATGCGAAGGATGTGCAGGATATTAGATATTACCAAGGTGAATTTTCAGATGTGAAGATTGCAAAGAGAAAAAATTTGGAGCTGAGGGAGAAGAGGTTTAGAAGTATAAATTTAAGTGCAAGAATTTTGCCTATCATTGCTCCAGATTTTGCAGAAGAATATTTTAAGAGATTCTTAGATGAACAGAAAAGTGTGGATATTGAAGCCCTTTACATCGATGATGATGTTTGGAAAGAGATTAGCAATAAGGTCCACAGGATACTTGTTGAGAGTTCTGACAAGGAGAGAATCGGTAGAATTTTTAACGGAAAGCCGCACTATATAAGAGGGCTTCATGCAAAATTGATTATAGGGAATTCTGGACTACTGGTGGGGAGCATGAAC
>JAGGTO010000072.1 GCA_021163705.1 Thermoplasmata archaeon
AAGCTGCAAATTTTGAGGCTCAGAAGGTACCTGCCAGGCCACACTAACTTCATTGCTCTTATTTCCCTCTCCAACCGCATTTATGGCCGTTACATAGTACACATAGCTCTTTGTGACATCTAAACCCTCATCTTTGTAAGAGTTTGAAGATGAATCCACCGTAGCGATTAACTTTCCATCGCGATATATATTATATGCATTTATCTTGGTACCACCATTATCCTGTGGAACATTCCAGGTTAGAGTAACTGTGCCATCTCCTCTCACAAGCTGCAAATTTTGAGGCTCAGAAGGTACCTGCCAGGCCACACTAACTTCATTGCTCTTATTTCCCTCTCCAACCGCATTTATGGCCGTTACATAGTACACATAGCTTTCCCTCACATTCACAGAGGAATCATTGTAGGTTAGCTGAGTGGTTGAAGCTATCATCTCGCTATTTCGATACACCCTATATTCTGAAACTTTAGTACCACCATCCTCCTGTGGGGGGTTCCAGGTTAGCACCACATACCCATCCCCTCTCCTGAGCTGCAGATTCTCAGGTTTATCGGGAGCATTCCACGAGACTGTGAGCTCATAGCTCTTTGCCCCTTCTCCTGCTGGATTGCTGGCACTAACGGCATAGGTATAGCTTTCCTTCATATTCACCGACGAATCATTGTAGGAGAATGTGGTATTATCAACCTCCGCTATTTTCTCACCATTTCTGTAAATGTTATATTTTACCACTGGCAATCCTCCATTATCCGAAGGTTCATTCCAGGTAAGGAGCACATAGCCATCTCCTCTCTTCAGCGAGAATCCTCGAGGAGCTGATGGATTTCTCACCCCTACAAGTGTTATATTGGCTATATTATTACTCTCATTTAGCTCTGAAACCTGGCGATGTGGATCCACACACACTATTATCTTATGCTCTCCAAAGAATCTTCTTGTGGTAGTGATCTCCACATGGGCTGTTACATTTCCTCCTGGAGGTATATCCCCTATGTTTGTCTCCCCTATTTTATAGTAGGAGAAAAGACGATCCCTGTAAATAGCAACACTCACATTGTATGAGGTATTCACCCCCCTGTTAAACACTGTAAATGTTAAGGTCACATTATTGCCTATAAGTACAGGTGATGGAGATACGCTCATATTAGCTGAGGATATTTCCAAGTCGGAGAGATCGTTCTGCAATTCAAAGCGGTTGGTGAGATATCCAGGCGTAGTAAGTGGTGCATCAGGCGATGGCCAGGATACCCTGTAAGGGTTATTAAGTTTATACTCATTGGGATAGTACTCTATCCAGAAACCTGAAACCACGCTTGCAGTACCTGTGGAGCTTTCACCTATTTTCAGGAAGAAAGGTTGTGTGCCATTTTCCCACAGGGAGAGGTAATCGGTGAGATCTGCAGCCATAAAGTATGGAAAATTCCTACTGCTTCCTCCATCTAAATAGAGGGTACGATTTGCAGTTGGATTATTGGGATCCCCTATTCCAACGGTTATTTCTGCATCTCGAGGTCCTGGATTGCTGAACTCCCAGATGCCGAGGAGATGGGGTTTATTGGGCTCGTTACCAACAATTCTGTATGTATAATTAAACATGAGATGGGAGAATGCATTGTATGTGAGCCAGTAAAATCCATGATCTCCAAATGAGCCTCCCCATGAATTGACTACTTTGAAAGCTCCCACATCTCCATCATCCTCAATACTATCATCATAGCCCACTATTGTTTGAGCATGGTTGGGCTGTCCGTAAAATTGTTCGTACTCCTCCCATGACACAATATAATTTCCATCCCTAAAAGCTCCATCGGGACTGGTATACACATTGGCATTGATGGCAAAAGTTGCCAGATATCCCTGATCTATCCAAGATTTAATCACATCAATGTTTTTAACATCGGTAAATTCTATGTCAGGTATTCTTCCAACAGGTGCCTCCCTCCATGCAAGCTCGGTGCCCCATGAGGTATAATCACTGGGATTGTAAGGCATGGTACCCAAGGATGCATCTCCGAGGGTGTACATCACCATATAGTTTCCAAAGAATGATGAGCCTCCATCTTCACCGCTATTTGCCTTATTGTAAGTCCAGGCAGGGCTCATTATGTGGTGAGGATTGGTTCCCTTGTGTGTATCATCCCATCCATGCACCTTTGCCTGATAAAAGGTGTTGTCATAGTAGGCAGTAGCCCAAGCAGCACATGAGCCCTGGGCACCCTGATCGCCCACTGGTGGGAAATAGGGACTGCTTGAGAGATCATAGCTTCCCCTTGAACGATAGTTTCTTACACTCTTAACAAATTTGGCATGCTGAAGTACAAATCCGTATTCCTCCAGAGTTGGTGGAGCTAGACCTGTGCCATGGCCGTCTATCACAATGTTGTAGTTTTTGTTGGGATCTCTAAATCCCATGCTTTTCTCCATGTAGTAGAGTATTTTCCCATTTACAGGCACCTTTTCATAGCTCAATGCATTGCTTCTCTCCTCTGGACTTTGGGCGTGTGCAAATACTGTTGCAAAGCTGGTTGCCACTATCAAAATCACAATTGCCGCTATAAAACTTTTTTTCAAGTACTCACCTCCGAAATCTCATTTTTTGCCCTCATTTTTTTCATGAAGTCAACCAGAGAAGGATAGAGTTAAGAGATATTAATTTTTTCTTCACTCCACACCAAGTGGAAGGGGTATATGTTTATAAGGGGAAATGCATTTCCCTACCTATGGAAATCGAGCCCGGGGATTATGTTGAGGTTAAATCTAAAAAGGGGGTGTTTCGGGGAGTATTGATGCCCAAGCATGAATTTAGTGGTGAGAGAATCATTATTCTTAAACTTGATAATGGATACAATATAGGGATTATTCCAGAAAGTATAAAGCTTATAAAGAAGGGGGAAAGAAAGGAGAAAAAGAGGATGATGAAAAATTTCAGGGAAGAGCTTCCCACAATTTCTGTGATAGGAACAGGTGGAACCATAGCTAGCTATGTAGATTATAAAACAGGAGCAGTGCATCCCGCATTGACCGCAGAGGAGCTTGTTTTTTCCATACCCGAAATTGAGGAGAAGGCAAATATAAGAGCAAGCATCCTATTTAATGTTTTAAGCGAGGATATGCGTCCAGAATACTGGACGAGGCTTGCAAGAAAGGTAAAAAATGAGCTTGCAAAATCAGAGGGTGTGGTGATACCCCATGGCACAGATACCATGAGTTATACCTCTGCAGCATTGTCATTTATGTTTCCCAAGTTATCCGGTCCGGTTGTTTTGGTGGGTGCCCAGAGAAGCAGCGATCGGCCAAGCAGTGATGCGTATATGAATCTTCTCGCAGCTATAAGGGTGGCAAAGAGTGAGCTTGGTGAGGTTGTGGTTACAATGCATGCCACCACTAGTGATGATTACTGCCATATCCATCGTGGTACAAGGGTCAGAAAGATGCATACTTCTAGAAGAGATGCTTTTAAAAGCATAAACTCTAAGCCTTTAGGTGAGGTAAGAGGTGAGAATATAGTTTTCTATGATGAATTTAAGGGAAAGGATGAAGAGACAGAGCTGATGGATAAAATGGATAGAAAGGTGATCTTCATTTACTATTATCCAGGCTTAGATGAAGAAAAATTTGAATCCATGCTGGAGGGAATGAATGGGGCCATAATAATGGGTACTGGACTGGGTCATGTTGGAAATCATCTCATCATAAGTTTGAGGAATTTCATAAGAGATGGAGGAATTGTTGGAATGACATCCCAGTGTCTGTATGGGAGAGTTAATTTGAATGTATACTCCACAGGTAGAAGTTTGAAGAAAATAGGGGTCATACCTCTGGAAGACATGCTTCCTGAGGTTGCATATGTAAAGCTCATGTGGCTCCTAGGGAATTACGATAGGGAAGAAGCCGCAGTTTTGCTTCCCAAGAATTTAAGGGGTGAAATATCCTCACGGAGGATGATAACATGGTGAAATGCGGACTAGAGATACATCAGCAACTGGCTACAAAAAAGCTATTTTGCGATTGTGATTCTGAGCTAAGTGATGAGGTTCTTTACAGATTTGAAAGAGTTTTGAGACCTACGCAGAGTGAATTGGGAGAAATAGATAGGGCGGCTTTAGAGGAGAGCCTCAAGCATAGAAGGTTCATATATGAAGTAACGCCAAATTCGTGTCTAGTGGAGGCAGATGAGGAGCCTCCCCATGAGCTCAATAGAGAAGCTTTAGAGATAGCGTTGAAGATAGCTCTGATGCTCAATGCCCAAATTTTAGATGAGATTCATGTGATGAG
>JAGGTO010000045.1 GCA_021163705.1 Thermoplasmata archaeon
ATGAGAGAATTCTGGAGAACGGGATGGTGTTCACTATTGAGCCTGGAATATATCTACCCGGAAAACTGGGGGTGAGGATAGAAGATGATGTATATGTATCTGCTAAGGGTATAAGGTTGACCCAGGCAGATAGGGAACTTAAAATTTTGTGAGGTGGTGAAAAATGAAGAAGAAAATATTGTGGATTAACCCCGTTGGGGGTGAAGAGTTCAACGAACCCATAAAGAATTTGCTGGAAGAGATAAAACAGGAGGACACGGAGGTAAAGGTTGTATCCCTTGCGAATAGATGGGGTAAAAAGATAGGTCCGAAGCATGTGGAGTACCATTTTTACGAGGAGATGGTTTTGCCTTACACTCTTGCAGAAATCAAATGGGCTGAGAAGAACGGTTTCGATGCTGCGGTTATAGGGTGCTTCTATGATCCAGGGCTAGAGACTGCGAGAGAGATAGTGGATGATATGATTGTCACGGCACCTGCAGAAGCTGCAATGGCCATAGCAATGAGTCTTGGTCACAAGTTCTCAATCATAGTGGGAAGAAGGAAGTGGATACCGCAGATGGAGAGTAATGTTATAAAATACGGTTTGAAAGACAGGCTTGCATCCTTCCGCTCTGTAGGACTTGGAGTGCTGGACTTCCACAGAGATGAGAAGAAAACAGCGGAGATAATAAAAAGAGAAGCGAGAAAGGCGGTGGAAGAAGACGGTGCAGAGGTGATTTTGCTTGGATGCACCATACAGTTTGGATTCTATAAAGAATTGCAGGAGGAGATAGGTGTACCGGTCATCGATGCGGTGATTGCACCCTTCAAGTACGCAGAATTTCTGGTGGAGCTCAAAAAGCGCTTTGGATGGAAACACAGCAAGATAGGAGGCTACGAAACTCCGCCATTTGAGGAGATGGATTCCTGGAATGTCTGGGAAGAGTATGAGTTTGTGGAAAAAGAAACCTGGAAAAAATGAGGTGTCACAATGGTGGAGATAGTAAAAATCGATGAGAAGCTATGGAAGGAGAGTATAAACAGAGCTATGCCAATTTTTAATAATGAGAATGTGGAGATGGGAATTTTAACCCTGGCTCCTGGAGAAAGGTCTCCCAAGGAAGGGTTTAGCATACATCCAAATAGTGAGGAGTATGCCTATGTGCTTGAGGGAGAGATCATTTTTTGCACGGATGAAAAATGCTATACTCTGAAAGAAGGAGATCTGATGTACAATTCAAAGGGTACACCACATTATACAGAAAATAAAAGTGAAAAAATAGCAAAGATATTGTGGGCTGTATCTCCACCTTTATAACTTTTTTTACTCTGAGCTATAAAGGTGGCAGGCAACATAGTGCTCAGGCTCAACCTCCACCAATTTTGGCTCCTTTTTCTTGCATATCTCTGTGGCGAAAGGACAGCGTGGATGGAATCTGCATCCGGAGGGCGGATTTATGGGACTTCCTATTTCACCCACGGATTTTATTCCTTTTGGTTTAAGCTCTTCCTCCTCTTTAGTTAGCACAGGTACAGAGGAGAGGAGCATCTGGGTATAGGGATGCAGAGGTTTCTGGAAAAATGTTTCCGTGGGGGCCATTTCGCATATTTTTCCAAGGTACATTATTGCCACATAGGAAGATATATTTCTCATCAAACTTAGGTCGTGGGTAATGAATAAGGAAGAGAGCCTAAATTCTTTCTGGATATTGAGGATGGCATTGATAATTTTTGCCTGTATAGATACATCTAAAGCAGATGTGGGTTCATCGAAGATAACGAAGGATGGGTTGGTAGCTATAGCTCTTGCAATTGATACTGCCTGTTTCTCTCCACCACCCAAATCCGTGGGCTTGCGATACAGAAAATCTTCGGGTGGCAGTTCTACCATTTCAAGGAGCTTGGATACCTTTTCCTCCATCTCTTCTCTAGAGCTGACCATTCCATGAACCTTGAGTGGAAGCCCAACTATGTCTCTTATTATCTTTTTAGGGTTGAGTGAGCTTGCGGGATCTTGAAAGACCATCTGAATATCTCTTTTAAGGTTTTTAGGTCTTCTCTCAAGTGGCATGGAAATATCCTGTCCTTTGAATAGTATCTTTCCATCTGTTGGTGGAAAGAGGCCTACCACCACATGTCCGGTGGTGCTTTTGCCCGAACCCGATTCACCCACGAGACCCATCGTAGTTCCCTTTTTAACTTTCAGGCTAATATTATCAACTGCCTTTACCGTTCCATATGGTGTGGGAAAGTATTTTTTAAGATTGCGAATTTCTAATATATACTCATTCTCCATGTTCATTACCTCCTGTGATAGAGATAGCAAGAAACAAAATGCTCATGCTCCACTTCCACGGGCTCAGGAATGTTTTTCTTGCAATTGTCCATTATGTAATCACATCTTGGATGAAATCTGCATCCGGAGGGGGGATGAAAGTAATTTGGAATTCTGCCTCTTATTCCCTTGGCAAACTCTTTTCCAGTAAGCTTGGGCACACATTCCAGAAGTTTTTGAGTATAGGGATGCAGAGGATTGGAGAATACTTTTTCTGAAGGTCCCCATTCTATGATGTTCCCCGCGTACATCACATACACCCTATCAACATTCTCTCTTACAGCACCTAGCGCTTGAGAGACGAATATCCATCCTACATTCTTCTTTTTAACGAGATCTGTGAGCAGATTTAGCACCTGTGCTTTGATGGTGACATCAAGATTCGTTGTGGGCTCATCTGCAATGATAAGCTCTCTTTCCCCTATTAGAGCTAGAGCTATGCATACCCTCTGTCTCATTCCACCACTTAGCTGAAATGGATAGGAGTCAAATACTCTTTCGGGATCCGGTAGTGCAGCTTCTTTCAGTGCTTTTAGTGCCATCTCCTTTGCATCCTTCTCTTCCAGATTGTATGAGTATTTAATTATGTCGAGCATTATCTGACCTATCTTGAATAGGGGATTGAGAGCAGAAGTGGGATCTTGGAATATCATACTTATCTTCTTTCTTCTGATTGTCAGAAGCTCTTCATTGCTCATCTTGAGTACATCTTTTCCATTGTAAACTATCTCTCCCTTCTTTATTATCGCATTGGATGGAAGAATTCTCAATATGGATTTCATCGTTGTAGTTTTTCCACTTCCAGATTCTCCTATTACTCCTACCCTTTCACCTTTATGAACTGTAAGATGCACACCATTGAGTACATGTGATATGCCCATATGGGTCTTGTAGCCAACATGCAGATCCTTTATTTCCAATAGTGGTTCACCATTCATCTTATCACCCCTCAAATGCATCCTTGATGCCATCTCCAAGCAGGTTGAATCCAAGGATTACATATGAAATTGCCAGAGCTGGAAATAGGCTGATCCACCAGTAATCTGGGAGGAATTTTGCACCATCTGCCACCATGGTTCCTAAATCTGGTGTGGGTGGCTGTGCTCCCAAACCCACAAAGCTCAACGACGCACCTAAGAGTATGACCCATCCCACATCCAAGGTTACTTTAGTTAATACAGCGCCCATTGCGTTGGGAAATATTTCTTTGAACATTATATGAAAGCTACTTGCTCCCGTAACCTTAGCAGCGTATACAAAATACTCTTCCTTAACAGAGGATGTGATATTATATAGCAATCTTGTATACCAAGGCCACCACATAAGGGAGACCGCCATCATTGCATGGAATGCACTAGGTGTAAGGAGAGAACATACGGAGAGTGCCAGAACAAGGGGTGGAACTGCAATAAAAATGTCGGCTATTCTCATTATCAGCTTTCCTATCCATCTTTCTCTATAGTATCCTGCAATTAACCCTAAGATAACTCCTGTTGGAACTACAAGCGTGAGAACTACCGCTGCCATCATCAGGGAGTATCTGAACCCGAATATTGTTCTGGAAAGAACATCCCTTCCAAATTCATCTGTGCCAAACAAATGCTGCCAGCTTGGTGGTTGAGTCGCATTTTTAAAATCGGTGAAAAAACCTGCATGGGTGGGGTATGGTGCAATCCAGGGTGCAAATACTGCCATCACCACTGTGGAAAGTGATATAATTAAGCCTATCATTGAAAGTGGTGAGCGTCTAAAGCGATACCATTTTTTCCCTAACTCTATAGTTTTTATCCATTCTGAAAATATGTCCTTGAAACTCATGAGGCTCGCCTCCCTATCCTTGGATCAAGATATGCAACTACAACATCCACAATTATATTGGCTATTGCAAATATTATGCCAATAACTAGCACCACGGCCACTATTCCATTGATATCCTTATTGAGCATCACATTTATGCCGTATCTGGAGAATCCGGGCCACTGGTATATAAGCTCTACCATGAATGCGTTGCCTAAGAGTGAGGCAATATCCATGCCCATTACCGTTACTGCCGGAACTAGGGATGGCTTGAGAATGTACTTTGAGAATATGGTTCTCTCTGGGATCCCATACGCTCTTACCAGGGCTACATGCTCTTTTTCCGTGTTCTCTACCATTCCTGCTCTTATTATCCTGGCATCCTGTGCCATTGCTCCAAGAGATAATGCAAATGCGGGTAGTATCATATGCCAGAGTATGTCCACAAAGGTATCTATTCTCCCTGAGAGAAGGGCATCGAGAAGCGAGAACCCTGTGATGCGAGGTGGAGGTATGGTACCATAGCTGTACATTCCATGGGTGGGAAATAAAGGTATCAAAGAGGCAAATACAAGCTGAAATAACAATCCCCAAACGAAAGAAGGTACTGAGATTCCTATGTAAGCCAGAACTCTCACCATATTATCTGGAAGTCTGTAGGCATATCTCCCTGCAATGATACCTAGAGCCAAGGCACCTAAAATTTCAAATATGGCCGCCAGGAATATGAGCTGCAGAGAAGCTGGCAAATATTCTATAACATCCACAGTAACGCTTCTTTTTGTGTATATTGAGTATCCAAGATCTCCATGAAATAGGTCAACCCACCAGTAATAATACTGGACCCATATGGGTTTATCTAACCTTAGCTGATGCCTTATTTGTTCAATTACCCAGTCTGGAGCATTGGGTCCTGCTGCCATACGCGCAGGGTCTCCTGGTAACACTCTGGAAAGGACAAATATCAGTATCGAAAGGCCAATAAGCGTGGGTATTATGTATAGGATCCTCTTTCCCACATACTTCCATATGGCATTCATTTTTGACCCTCACCTTAACAATTTTTGATATTTCGATATCTATAGCTAGGATATATTTAAACATTTTGTTTCAAATATTTCCATATTTTCTCAAAACAGAGCAAATAATTGAACTTAAAATAAAAAAATATGAAAGTATAGATTAATTTAGGAGAGAACCTCCATTGTTCTTCCGTCCAAGTCATATCCCATTATTCCTGTATATATTCCTTCATCCGCTGGTAGCTTGACATAGTCCTGATGTACAAGCTTTATCATGTGGTCAAAGAGGAATATGCTTGGACATAGCTCCATGATTGCTTTCTCTATTTCTGCATATTTCTTGAACCTTTCAGTTGTATTCACAGTGGACAATGCATCCTCTATCATATGATCCAGAGTTTCGTTAAGAAGCCACTCATTCTGCTCCCAGGTATCTGCTGATTTGGAATGGTATCTTGATTCTAGCAATGATCCCGCTTCAGGATAATGGGCTGAAACAAACACTGATACCAGATGAGGACTTGTGGTCATGTTGCTCATTTCCTTTACCACACTTAGCCATGGCACTTTCACCACATTCACTTCAAGACCTATCTCTTCCATATTCTGGGCAAAGAGAATGGCGACCTTCTCCTCCGCAGGCACCTCGGCAATCCAGTGGAAATCAAGGGCATACTTGTCCGGATTATCCTTTATATCTGGCCAGTACTTTGATTTCTGGAGCTCTTCCTTAGCTTTTGTTAAATCATAATAATACCTCGGCAAATCCTTCGCTGCTCCTGGCAAATATGAGGGTACAGGTCCCGTAGCAATAGGATTTCCAGGGAATATCTGATCCACGATTGTTTGGTAATCCACGGCATAAGCTATGGCTTTTCTCACATGGACATCATCGAGAGGAGGCTTCTTTGTATTCATCATAATATAGAATTCATCACCGCCGGGAATTGTTGCAACTTTCAAATAACTCTCTTTCTTCAAGGCATTTATTGTCTCCTCAGGTAGCCACTGAGAAGATATCTCCA
Organism: Thermoplasmata archaeon; assembly: GCA_021163705.1. Lineage (GTDB taxonomy): Archaea > Thermoplasmatota > Thermoplasmata > Thermoplasmatales > Aciduliprofundaceae > S014-41. Next base: position 6,162 of record JAGGTO010000045.1, read on the forward strand.
GCTGCTTCTCAGTGAGAAGTGTTTTCTCTGTGGCAGGCTGTGCCAGAGCAAGCATCTGGATTTCATCCGCCGCATTTTTCACCATTGGTCCCCAGTAATCTTTGAATTTGACCATGTACACATGATCCTCCAGAACAACCTCCTTAACCATATATGGCCCGGAACCAGCGTCATGGGTTAAAAGCCATTCTGTAGCGTAGTCGCCATAGTCACCATAGGCTCCTGGCTTCTTTATATGCTGCATTACTACATCCTTATCCACTACATACACTCTCATCAGAGTTGATATGAATGGCCCATATGTCTTCTTTAATACTACTTTCACTGTGTAATCATCCACTGCTGAAACACTCTCAATGTAGGGCGTAAACAGGTAGGCATATCCCTTTCCTACGGTGAGTAGCCTATTAAAGGTAAAGACCACGTCATCTGCATTCAGATCGTTACCACTGTGGAACTTGATGCCCTTCTTTATGTGGAGTGTCCATGTTAGTCCATCTGAGGAAACTTCCCACTTTTCTACGACCCATGGCTTGGGCATTCCCTTGTCTCCTGGAAATATGAGGGGATCATATAGATTGGTGAATGCTGTTGAACTAGAATAATCACTTCCAACAGCCGGATCAATGTATGTTGGCCATGAAAAGCCTATTCTTATAAGTTTTTTCTTCTGGGGTTGCTGGGGCTTCTGAGATGACTGTACCGCTGCAATCACTCCTATCACTATTACAATCACTACAATCACAGAAATTATGGCAACCATCTTCTTGTTCATCATATATCACCCGCATAAACTCAATGAAGTGCTTATATTTAAAATTTTCTCTTTTTTCACAAAAAATAAGAAAATTTTTTCACCTGAGCAGAAAAATAAGTTGAAAAAAATCCCCAAACTACTAAAAAAATGGTTTATATATGTAAATTATTTATTTTTAAAAAAATAGCTGGAAAAACATTCAAAAATATTATATACCTGGATTACCTTCCTTTTCCTTGGGTGAAAGAACCTAAAAGGAGGTATATATATGAGCAAGAATGCCCTATATGGGATAATAGCAGTGGTTGTGATAATAATAATAGTAGGTGCAGCGGCTGCGGTGTTGCTTAACAAGCCAGAGAAAGAGAAACCATCGCCACCAGCAGAAGAATCAATAGTTTCAGGCACATTTACCTGGGACACGATAGGAGATCCACAAACATTGGACCCTGCAGAAGCCTATGATACTGCTTCAGGTGTGGTCATTCAGAATGTTTATGATACATTGGTGACTTATCATGGTACGGATACCAAGACAATATATCCCTCGCTGGCGACGAAGTGGGAAGTGGACAGCACAGGAAAGGTATGGACATTCCATCTAAGAAAGAATGTGACTTTCTCTAACGGACATCCATTCAATGCAGAAGCGGTCAAGTATTCCTTTGATAGAGTTCTCATAATGAGCTCTCCTCAAACAGGAGTTTCATGGATACTTAGCCAGTTTATGTATACCTATAATGCCACAACGGGCAAATGGAACAGCCCTGATGGAGAAAGCAGTGTGAGAATAATCGATGACTACACTGTGCAATTTAAACTAAGAGAGGCCTATGGTGGTTTTCTGCCTTCTATTGCGTTTACTGTTGCATCCATAGTGGATCCGAAGGTAGTTGAGGCGCATGGCGGAGTGAAGCCAAACCAAGATAATGACTGGATGAGCCAGAACATGGTTGGAACAGGACCTTACAAGCTTGTTGAGTGGAAGCACAATGCCTACATAAAACTTGAGTATAATCCAAATTACTGGGGTGGTTGGGAAGGTAAGCATTTCAAGTACATAATGATAAAGAACATACCTGAAGTTGCTACTAGAGAGCAGGAGCTTTTGAAAGGAGATGCAGATATGGCATACATTCCAGTGAATCACCTCAACGATGTGAAGGGTCAAGAAGGCATTGTTGTAGATGAGGGAGGTCTTACATATAACGTAGATATGATTGAGATGAATTGCAGACCAACCTATCAGAACAAGACAAATCCCTTGCATAGCAAGCTTGTGAGGCAGGCCATATCCTACGCTATTGACTATGACACAATTCTTGAGAATATCTATATGGGATATGCAATTCAGCTTCAGGGGCCTATACCTAAAGGAATGCCAGGTCATGATGATAACCTTTTCATGTATCATCAGGATCTTGATAAGGCAAAGCAGCTTCTTAAACAGGCCGGGTACGAAAATGGATTTTCTGTGACCCTTATCTATAACCAGGGCAACGATGTACGAGCTCACATAGCACAGATAGTGAAAGAAAATCTAGCTCAGATAGGCATCAGTGTGGAAATCCAGGAACTTGCCTGGCCCACCTTGCTGGATAAGATGGATCGTGGAGATTACAGTATGATCATTGTGGGTTGGGCTCCGGATTACAATGATCCAGATGATTATGCATTCCCATTCTTGGCCTCCTATGAAATAGGTGGTGATACCTATAGAACTGGATGGCATAATGACACTGTAGATAAACTACTTATGGAGGCTAAGTACGAGGTAGATCAGGATAAGAGAGCACAGCTCTATAAGAAAGTTCAGGAGATAGCCATGGAGGATCCATCATTCATCTATCTTGCCCAGTGGAAACATGTAGCAGTCTACAGAGCATGGCTGAAAGGTTATTACTATAATCCAGTAATGCAGCTTGATTTCTATCATCTCTACAAGGAAGAGTAACTTAAAATTTTATATCTTTTTTATTTTTAAGATAAAAATTATAAAGTTTTTAAAGGTCAACATGACCATTTTGGAAATATTAGAAAAATAATTTAGTTAATTTTAAATAAAGCTAATGCTTTCCCCTTTATGCATGAAGCTCTGGCAATATATTGTTAGGAGGCTTATAATGCTCATTCCGGTGGTTATAGGGGTAACTCTGATAACCTTTGTGATATCCAATGTTATTCCTGCCAATCCTGCAAGGGCATGGGCTGGGCAAAAGGCACCTCCGGAAGTTGTTGAGGAAATCGCTGAGAGATATCATCTAAACGATCCCTTGTATCTTCAATATTATTACTACATTACAAATTTAATAAAGGGTGATTGGGGATATTCGCACTCGGAGCATAGACCTGTGATAGATTGCCTTCGAGACTATTTTCCAGCAACTTTTGAGCTCACTCTCTGGGCCATGATTATCGCAATTCCCATTGGAATATATCTGGGGGTAGTTTCTGCAGTAAAGAGAAACAAGCTACCAGATCATCTTTCGAGGGTTTTTGCTCTGAGTGGTGTTTCCATGCCCATTTTCTGGCTCGGTTTGCTTCTTATACTTCTATTCTATAGCTATCTTGGAATATTACCAGCCAGTGGCAGGGGAATAGCACCATCACATACCTACACGGGATTATATCTTTTGGATAGCCTACTTTCATTAGATTTCAAAACTTTTTTGGATGATCTCAGGCATCTGATACTTCCCTCTATTACATTATCCTATGCAACATTGGCTGTGATTACGAGGATGACCCGATCAAGTATGCTGGAGGTTTTGCGATTAGATTATATAAAAACTGCAAGAGCGAAGGGTCTTCCTGATAAGATTGTTATCTATAGACATGCTCTGCGAAATGCTATGTTGCCCACATTAACAGTTTCGGGATTATCATTTGCTGGCTTGCTAGGTGGTGCAGTGCTCACTGAAACCATATTTTCCTGGCCGGGAATGGGTAGATATGCCTACCATGCAATATCAACACTCGATTTCCCAGCCATCATGGGAGTTACTTTCCTCATGGCAGTTATATTTGTGATAGCTAACCTGATTGTGGATATCCTATATGCGTATCTGGATCCAAGAATTAAACTGGGAGAGTGATGAGAATGGCTGAGAATGTTGTACAAAATGTGGGTGGCAAGTATGAGTCACAAATTAAAGAGATAAGATATACATTGCATTTAATAAGGAAGAGTCCCTTAACCCTTGTGGGGCTTGGTCTCCTAATATTAATATTTTTGATAGCAATATTTGCACCTTATCTTGCAATAGATCATCCAGTATATATCGGCGGTCAGCAGACCTGGATGTCCGATTTCAAAGAGGCGTTTGAACCTCCAAGCATGAAACACCCATTTGGCACAGATGATATGGGGCATGACCTATACAGCATGGTGATCTATGGTACTCGAGAAGCTTTGTATGTAGGCTTCATAGTTGTTATAATCGCAATGATAATAGGTGTACTTCTTGGTGCATATTCTGGGTATGTGGGTGGATGGGTGGATGAGATAATAATGCGTATCTGTGATATGTTCTTTGCATTTCCAGGATTAATTTTAGCCATGGCTATAACAGCAGCTCTAGGTCCTGGATTGGAGCATGTAATGTATGCTCTTATAATAGTGTGGTGGCCCGCATACACCAGAATAGTTAGGGGACAGGTATTATCGGTTAAGCAAAATCAGTATATAGAGGCAGCAAGGGCAATAGGTGTGAGTAGATTTAAGATCATATGGAGCCATGTAA
>JAGGTO010000068.1 GCA_021163705.1 Thermoplasmata archaeon
GAGCTTTTAAATTTTGAGGGAGTAAAAGAGGTTAAAGTATCGAAGCTTTACGAGATATACATAGAGAGCAATATGGAAGAGGGTAAAAAAGAAGTGGAGGAGATGATAAGAAAGCTTCTTGTCAATCCGGTTATTCATGATTATGAGGTGAGGGTTGAGGAAGTATGAGGCTAAGAAAAATACTGGAAGATGTATATGAGATAGAGCTTCTTGATGCCAGTGATGAAGAGCTAATTGAGATAAGCGAGACTCTGGGTCTGGCATTAAGCTTAGATGAGATGAAAAAAATGCAGGAATTTTTCCAATCTCTGGGGAGGAATCCAACAGATGTTGAGGTCCATGCTATAGCACAGGGATGGAGCGAGCACTGCTCCTACAAATCTTCAAAAAAGGTACTTCGTAAGTATATATTTGGTATACCATCCACCCATGCCCTCATTGTAATGCAGGATGATGCAGGTGTTGTGGAATTCGATGATGAGCATGCGTATGTTTTTAAGATAGAGAGCCACAATCATCCATCAGCGATAGAGCCATATGGAGGAGCCGCAACGGGAGTTGGTGGAATAATAAGGGATATCCTGAATATGGGGGCAAAGCCCATAGCTCTCGTTGACCCTCTATTTTTCGGGCCACCGGATTATCCATATGAGAAGCTGAATCCAGGGGTAAAACATCCCCGTTATCTTTTAAATGGAGTGGTTGCAGGAATAAGGGATTACGGAAATCGTGTGGGGATTCCCACAGTTGCGGGGATAACATATTTTCATGAGGGCTTTGTCAACAATGTACTTGTTAATGCTGGCTGCCTTGGAATAGTTAGAAAAGATAAAATAGTGAGAAGCGTGGTATCGGAGCCATCTTTGCTTCTTGTGATGGTGGGCGGCCGAACAGGGAGGGACGGAATACATGGTGTGAACTTTGCTTCAAAGATTCTTGGGGAGAAGAGCGAGGAAGAGAGGCAGGCGGTGCAATTGGGCAATCCAATTTTGAAGGAGCCGCTCATTCATCTCATCCTTGAGGCAAATGATGCTGGGATAATAAGGGGGATGAAAGATCTTGGAGGTGGAGGATTAGGTAGTGTTGTAGGTGAAATGTGTTATGGGGGAGGCATGGCAGCGGAGATACATCTGGATAATGTTCTTCTGAAGGAAGAGGGCATGGCACCCTGGGAGATATGGGTGAGCGAATCACAGGAGAGAATGCTTCTTGCTGTAAGAGAAGAGGATCTGAATAAATTAGAGGATCTATGTGAGAAATGGGATGTGGAGATGAGTGTGATAGGCAAGACTAAGGAGGGAGAGAATCTGGAAATTTACTGGCATGGAGAGAAGGTGCTTGATTTACCATTAAAATTTGTAACGGCGGGTGTGGAATATGATAGACCCTATAAGATTGAGAAGAAAAGAGTGATGCAGGAAATTCCCATTGAACCCAATTATCGCAATCTATTTCTCTCTCTTCTCTCCTCTTTCAACATAGGGAGCAAAGAGTGGATAATCAGGCAGTATGACCATGAGGTGCAGGGTAAAACGGTTATAAAGCCTCTGCAGGGAATGATAGGATATGAAGGCCATGGAGATGCTGCAATAATCAAGCCTCTGGAGAATTCCTGGAGAGGGCTGGCCATAACAACCGTGGCCAATCCCCAGCTTGGAGAGATAGACCCCTTTTGGGCTTCCTTATACACGGTGGATGAGGCTGTTAGGAATCTGGTGAGTGTTAACGCTAGACCTCACAGTTTTTCAGATTGTCTGAATTTTGGAAATCCTGAGAGGGAGGAGATAATGGGTGAGTTCCATGAGGCGTGCCGTGGTCTAGGTGAGGCTGCCAGAGCTCTTGGAATACCCTATGTATCTGGAAATGTGAGTTTTTACAATGAAGCTTACGGTAAGAATATACCTCCAACACCTGTGCTTATGGCTGTGGGAATTGTTGAAGATGTGCGAAAGGCCATAACATCCGATTTCAAGGAAGAGGGCAACTCAATTTACCTGGTGGGTGAGACTCGTGAAGAGATGGGAGGGAGTGAGTATTATCGCCTAATAGGGGCAAAGAGCACCATGGTTCCCAAAGTGAATCTGGAAGAGCTTAAGACAAGGAGTGAGCAGTTATTGAAAGCCATGGATCTTGGTTTAGTTGTCTCATGTCATGATGTATCCCATGGAGGTCTTGCCGTAGCCCTGGCGGAGATGTGTCTTGGTGGAAATATTGGTGCAGAGGTGGATATTGGAAGCCTTGGAGCCATGAGAAGCGATTTCAAGCTATTTTCGGAGAGTGCAACAAGGTGGGTATGCGAGGTGAAAAAAGGTAGTGAGAAAGAGTTTGAAAGTACAGTGGAGGCAAGGAAGATAGGAGAAGTAGGGGGAGAAACTTTGAGGATTCGGGATAACACTCGCTGGTTATTCAATGTGCATCTTAACATAATGAGGGACGCCTGGAAGAACGCACTGAAAGATTATGTGGGGTGAAGGTATGAAAGTGGCAATATTGCAGATTGAGGGAACAAATTGCGAAGAGGAAAGCTATCGTGCTTTTAAGCATTTTACTCCAGATGTGGAATATGTGCATCTCAATCTCATAAAGCATGGTAAGAGGAGATTGGAGGATTACGATGTGCTGTTCATCCCCGGCGGCTTTTCTGCAGGAGATTATGTTCGTGCAGGGGCCATATTTGCCGCGCGACTTAAGGCAATAGCGTGGAGAGAGCTTAAGAGATTTGTGGAGGAAGGAAAAATAATAATGGGGGTATGCAATGGTTTCCAGGTCTTGATAGAGCTTGGTCTTCTTCCCGGAGTGGACGGTATAAGTGAAGAGCCCCAGGCAGCTTTAATGGTGAATGAATCTAACAGATTTGAATGTAGATGGACATATCTGAAAAAGGAGGGGAATACTGTTTTTTCCAGGTACTCTCCAGAGCTTATAGCACTACCTGTAGCCCATGCGGAAGGCAGGTTTATCACAGCGCCTAAAATGTTAGAAAGAATAGAGGAAAATGGACAGGTGGTATTTAGATATGTCTCTCCTCAGGGAGAAAAGGCGGAATATCCCTGGAATCCAAACGGCTCTCTTAACAATATAGCTGCCCTTATAAATTCCTATGGAAATGTCCTCGGCATAATGCCTCATCCGGAGAGGGCCTTTTACTGGTATCAGCATCCTGACTGGACAAGAAAAAGAAGGGAATTTGGAGATGGCTACTACATATTTAAATCTCTAATTGAGAGCTTTGCTTAGCATTGTTCAGCTTTTTTCTATTCCTGCAACTGTGAGGTAGTAATCCTTATCTTCCCCGTTCTTTAAAACTACGCTGAAATGAATGTAATACTGTGGCTTCAAAGTGTGTGGAGAACAGAGACCATACGTCAGCTCAACATCTGTAATCTCCACTCTCTCCACCTTCTCTGGATCTTGGGGTATAGGAAGATTATCTTTTATCCAGGAATATACCTCCTGAAAGGAATGCACTTTTATATGATTCCCGGTATCCCAAACCTTGCTCCACAAAGTCTCAAATGAGACCACATCTCCTTTACAGTTAATTTCCACAAAGATTCCTATGGAAAGTGGATATCCATCGACATAACAATCGTAATGGACAACTTTTGTGCAATTCATTTCTATGTGCACTTCTTCATTCCCTGTCCCATATATCAGTCCAACTGAGACATGGGAGAACCTTATATCCACATTCTTCGGAAGATATTTTGTATGTTTCTCAAGATATCTATCCGCAATATTCTTTGCCTCTCTATCATCTATTGTAATGGGACACAAAGGTTTATCATATTTTTCATAACGTATGAGTCCATAATCTCTAATTCTTATACCCTTTGAGTTATTGGTGAATACATAGTAATGCTCGTTTACACCAAGATGACCCGGGGCATGTATTCCGAAATCCTCAGCAATCCTTTTTACCTCCTCATAGGTGAAATTGTAAAGAGGCTCAATTTTCAGTTCAGGAATTTCTTCCGGATTTTCAATATCTGCGAGGAGAGTTACAACTCCATTGTAATTATAGGCACCTGCGGGAATTCCGGGATAATAGAAGTTCTCCTCAGATTTATCATTTTCTGCTAATTCTCCCCCAAAATACCAGCCAACTGCAGCTATTACAAGGAAGATGACAATAAGCCCATACCATGCTCTTCTTACCTGCATTTTCAACTCACCTCCCAGATGAGATA
>JAGGTO010000048.1 GCA_021163705.1 Thermoplasmata archaeon
AGATAGCCTATCAGTTAAAAAATGGTGATATAGAATATGTCGAAATGAAGGAATTAAAAGAGAAGATGACCATCCCAGTAAAAATAGGAAATGTTGAAATTCAGCCAATTGAATGGCTCCTAAAACCCAAAGAGATAAAATTACAGCCGGAAGAGTTCAAATTGGAAGACACAACAGTTTGGAGTTTTCCACAACGGGGTAAATGGGCAACTCACACACCCGATTATAGAGGTAACTGGTCTCCACAGGTTGTGAGAAACCTCATTTTGAGATACAGCAAGAAGGGAGATACAGTTCTCGATCCCATGGTTGGTGGTGGGACTACTCAGGTAGAGTGTCTTCTTACAGGAAGAAATTCGATAGGTATTGATATAAATAGAAATGCAGCTCTTGTAACTAAAAATAGACTGGATTTTCTAATCAGAAATTTTAGGGACAAATTACCTAAAACTGAGCACAGAGTATTTGTGGGCGATGCAAGGAATATGAACCTTATTGAAGATGGTTCTATTGATTTTATTGCTACACATCCACCCTATGCAAACATAATCCAGTATGATGAGCTTGTAGATGGTGATCTTTCTGCAATACCTGATTTTGAGATATATGTAAAAGAGATGGGTAAAGTGGCCAAGGAAATGTACAGGGTTTTAAAAAATGATGGATATGCTGCTGTATTGCTTGGAGATACTCATAGAAATAGCTACTATGTACCCATAGCCTATAGAGTTATGTTGGAGTTTCTAAGGGTGGGGTTTGTGTTGAAAGAGGATATAATAAAAATTCAATGGAACTGTAAAAGCGATGCACGATGGAAAAATAGAAACAAGAATTTCTTACTCGTAATGCATGAGCATTTATTTGTGTTTCACAAAACAAAGAGGAAATTAAAGAATAGCTCTATATCCTTTTTTAAATTAGAGTGAGCTGTTTCCTATGTTTTGTGGGAGGATAGTTTGTTATAGCATATTCGTTAATAGCCCCCCTACCTTCAGCCTTAGAATTGATGAATCTTGGAGCTTGAACCACTGTAAGAACTGCACCTTCTATGTCTCTGTATAATTTTTCAATATCCGGATGGTATGCATTGCTCAGAAGAACCTTAACTCCTTTCTCTGTAAGCTCTTTAAACACTCTTGCCAATCTTTTTTGGTCTTCATAAGAGAAGTCTAACTTGTGATAGCTGGTAAAGCTTGCAGTGGGTGAGAGAGGCATATAGGGGGGGTCAAAATATACAAAATCATTCTCCTGAGTATTTTTTAAGCACTCTTCAAAATCGCAAATTTTGAGGATTGTGGAGTGGAGAGCCTTGCTAACTGCTAGGAGATTGTCTCTATCATATATGCTGGGATTTTTATATTTCCCAAATGGTACATTAAATTCACCTTTTCTATTTTCTCTATAAAGCCCATTATAACAGGTTTTATTGAGATAGATCAATAGAGCTGCTTTGCGTATTCTCTCCCCCGGAGTAGGATTCTTGATTTTTTTTAGGGTATTATACTCATCTCTAAATCGGTAGTAATCATCTTTGGAGTATTTATTTTTCAACTTTTTGAGCTCATTAAGAAGTTCGTCTACATTTTCCCTTATAATCTCATACACATTTATAAGCTCAGAATTAATATCAGAGAGGAAAGCTTTATTTTTTATTTTCTTTCTTCTCCATAAATAAAAATACATTGCTCCTCCACCAAGAAAAGGCTCAAAGTAATTATTAAATTCGTCCGGAATTAACCCTAACTTCTCATATTCTATTACTAAATTACCCTTACCGCCAGCCCATTTTAGAAATGGTTTAGGAAGTGAATTTTTGGCCATACTCATATACCCTATATTGCAATATGTTTTATAATTTGTTGTTATTGGTTTATTCTGCTTTGTCGCATAATTATGTGAAAAGAGGTGCAAACATGAAATAAGGGCTAAAGATAACCTGCACATGTTAAACTGGGCGGAGTACAATGATAAACTGGTAAAGCGTGGAGGACACTGATAGAGCTTGATTTTCTGAATAATATGTGCGAGGAGATGAAAATGGTGAGCGTATGTTTGTGTTTCTGGGTCCCTGTAAGTCTCCTCTCTCTCAACTCGTTATCTCTATCCCTGCCATTTCCTTTTTCTCTCTCGATTTTATGCGACAGAGCAAGCACGATAGAAAGCTTTTTCTAATTTGCCACAATGATAAATTGAAGGTGATGTGATTTGGGCAAGAAAGGATCCATATATGAAAGGGAGCTCAAGGGTATTCTTAGCGGGGATCTCGGCACTATTGAGAAATTTTCAAGATCTCTTAACGAAAAGGAGTATTACTGGTACAGAAGTCTCATATCAAAACCATTTATGGTTGTGAGAGCTGCAGGCTCCCTGGGTGTTGACCTGATAGCCATTCGCGAAGATTTCTCATTTCCCATAGAGGTCAAATCATCATCTACGCCACGGATCAATTTCACCCATGGCAGTTCAAGGGCCCAAGAGCAGGCAAAGCATCTTATGGAAGAATGCAAAAGAACGGGTGTGGTGGCACTGTATGCCTTTCGACTGAAGAACTACAGGGGAGATCCCTGGAGGATTTTTGCCCTTCCCCTGGAGGGGATAAGAGGGAGAATGAGATATGTGTATAATGTACTTCCCAAAATTCCCTACACTCCACAGGGAAATTTTGTGCTTTTATGGGAAAAGGGGATGCCTCTGAGTAAGTTCATCTCTTACCTAAATCTGGAAAGCGATGAAGATGATATAGAGGATTAGAAAAGCTAGACCTTCCATCTTGCCTATCTTCTTTTTAAGACAGAAGAGAAATGCAAGAAATGTGAAAATGAACAAAAATATCAGATTTTTCCAAGCATCGTGATAAGGTACGGATATGGGTGTTACCAGGGCAGAAGCACCAAGAACTATGAGAGTATTGAATATATTGCTTCCTATAACATTACCAACAGCAATGCCATACTTCTTTTTCAAGGCAGCGGCCACGCTTGTGGCAAGCTCAGGGAGGGATGTGCCAACGGCAACGGCTGTAATCGCTATTACAATCTCTCCAATGCCAAGTGCCCTTGCTATATTCACTGCTGAGTATACAATTATTCTTCCTCCCCAGGATACGCCTGCACCTCCGAATATTGTGAGGAGCCATGAAAAGAGCCAGGAATGCTCTATTTCCACAGATTCCACAGCTTCTTTTCTTCCATGAATTTCAAGGAGGTAGAGGACATATATTATTATGAAGATTAATCCGCCCCACCAGTATATGGAGGGAAATATGAAGGAGAGGAGAATGAGAAGAAGAGTTATCAGGAGTAATACAGAAGCATCCTTTCTCACATATTTTGATAGGGATAGGGGCATTAGCAATGTGCTCATGCCCAAAACCAGACCTATATTGGCAATATTGCTACCAACCACATTTCCCCAGGCCGTAATGGGATGATTTGCAAAACTTGCGTTGACAGATACCGCAAGCTCGGGAAGAGAGGTAGCAAGAGCTACAAGTGTAAGACCTATTGTATGCTCGCTAATTCCTTTATGAGCAGCTATGCTTGCAGCTCCCTCCACAAAATAATCGCTTCCCTTTACCACAAGATAAATGCCAATTATGAAATTCAGGGTGAGAAGAGGAAGAGAACTAAGATTTTTCATCATGAGGATATAAAGTGGCAGGGATAGGGCGAATATTCCCATGTAAATTATGGCCATTTTTCTATCCACAGACAGGTAATTTCAAGGATGTATATTAAAAATTTGATATTTTATATGTGATGCATATCTTTTCAATCTTCGGAGAAAATTATAAATATGCATAATCTCATAAGTGAGAAGGATGGACACTGCACTGAAAAATTTATTGGATGACATTAAAAAAATAAGCGGTGTGAAAAAGGTAAGTGTGGTAAGCAGAACTGGCATGATCGTAGGAGGAGACACATTTGAAAATCAGGATACATTCGCAGCAATGACAGCAATAATCCTTGGCGCTGCTGAAACTGCATCCTCGTCCATAGGGAATGTGAAAAAGGTAGTGATTACAATAGAGCCCAATAACATTCTCCTTCTTTTACCAGCAGGTAGAAGAGGAATACTTGCAATTCTTGCTGAGGAAGATATATCCGAAAAAATTAGAAATCTTATAAATAAATTTAAAGAGATAATTTAAATTCTTTTGAATCCTCTCATCACCCACCCGCTTACTGCTTTTTTTACATATCTTAGAGTGGCCAATTTACCACGAGAAGTCCCAAATACCGAAACTTTCTTTTTCATTATCATATCCAGAATTTCTTCTTCATTCTCACTCTCCACAATTAAGCCAGCCCTTCCTATTTCATCGGGAAAATGGGCATCGCTTCCGGCTGTGAACGGCTTGTTGAGCTCTTCACATAATTTTTTTGCTCTTTTATTCGAGCTCTGCTTGCATCTACCGTTGAATACCTCTATGGCATCGAATTGGAATTTTTTTACATTTCCTTCTCCCAATCCTGACCAGTAGCGATAGGGATGTGCTGCCACCGCAATTCCTCCACACTCTCTTATTCTCTCAATGGTCTCCGGAATTCCCAGATCTCGAGGAATTTTGCAATCAACTCCATAGGCAAGAATGTGGCCTTCAGATGAGGAGACCTCTATTCCCCTTATAACGGGCAGGATCTTCATCTCTCTGGCCTTCAAAGCACCCTTTATCTCGTTGTGATCCGTGATGGCTATGGCTCCCAGACCTATTTTCTTTGCAAGCTTAAGTATCTCTTTTATCTCCATGGTTCCATCGGAGGAGTAAATGGAGTGAATGTGCATATCCACCCTCATCTTATTTTTCCTCCAGGCTTAACTCTCTTCTCGGGACCTATAAGCACGGAGCCTGCATGGAGGAGCAGAGGCTTTTTATCATGGAATATCACACCCTGTTTTCCTATCCATTCTTTGGGGATGCTGAAATCCACCTTATATTCTGAGGAGCCCAGGAGTTTCTGAGCATCAATATTTATAACTTCCATCTTCAGCTTTTTGAACTTCTTGAATTTCAGTGTCTCGGAAGCATTAGAATACAAGCCATTTGCCTGCACTCTTGTACCTGGTGCAACATCACCAAATGGGGTTAATATGGCTACCGTATTCTCATCTTCACTGGCGAGAAGCATGCCCTGAGATTCCACACCCCTGAAATTCGCATGCTCAAGGTTGGCGACAATCACTATTTTCTTTCCTCTCAACTCTTCCGGCCTGTAATAGTTTTTGAGCCCTGCAACAAGGGTTCTCCTCTCCTCACCAAGGTTCACGGTGAGAATGTAGAGCCTATCTGCATTGGGATGATCTTTCACATCAACAACTTCGCCAATCCTCAGGTCTATGAGGTTCCACTTATCGAAGCTCTCCTCTTCCCTCACTATTTTTTTATAGAGTACCCTCGGCTCCCTGAGCTTCATTCCTGCAGGGAGTTCTTCGACGGCCTCATCCCAGCGGTGCTGGAATATGGAATCATCGTATCCAAGATACTTCCATATTTTCTCCGCGGAGAATGGTAAGAAAGGTGCACCGAGAACCGCGAGGGCCTTAACTATTTGCAGGCTTATGTTGAGCGCAGTGCCACATTTCTCCCTGTCCTCCTTCAATAGACTCCAGGGTGCCTTTCTGTCGAAGTACACATTCGCATATCTCACAAGGTCTCTCCACTCACTGAAAGCCTTCTTGAGTTCCACCTTCTCAAGGTATTCTTCCATCTTCTTCTTTGTCTCCTCTATTTTTCTCAGAGCCTCTCTATCCACATCGTCCATCTCTTTTCTGGGAGGTACCTCTCCAAAATGACGGTATGTGAAGATGAGTGCCCTGTGCACAAAGTTTCCAAATTTATCCACGAGCTCCTCGTTGACTTTCTGCACGAAATCGTCCCATGTGAAATCTGAATCGCGATGCTCCGGCATGTTGACCGTTCCGTAGAACCTTATCACATCCGGCTCAAACATGCTAAGAAGTTCGGGCATCCATACTCCTATGCCCCTGGATTTGGAAAATTTCTCCCCCGAGAAGCGAAGATATTCGTTGGCCACAACATTGTAAGGCAAATTTAGTTCTCCATAGGCCATGAGCATGGCCGGCCAGATAATGGTATGGAATGGAATGTTGTCCTTTCCAAGAAAGTAATAATGCCTCGTATTTCTATCAATCCAGAAAGCACGCCAAGATTTCCCAGTTATGCGGGCCCATTCCACACTGGCAGAGAGGTAACCAATTACTGCATCGAACCACACATATATCCTTTTGTTTTCAAAACCTTTTAGTGGGACCTCAACGCCCCATCCTATGTCCCTGGTTATGGCCCTATCTTTCAATCCGCTTTTAACAAAATTTCTTGTGAAGTTTATAACATTATCCCTCCAATATGTTTTGTCAACGAGCCACTGGAGAATAATCTTCTCCAGTTTTTTGAGAGCAAAGAAAACATGCTCGCTTTCCTTAAATTCGGGGGTTGCACCACATATCGCGCATCTGGGATTTATTAAATCCTTGGGGTCAAGAGTTCTCCCACAGTTATCGCATTGATCTCCCCGAGCAGATTCGTAGCCGCAGTAGGGGCATGTACCTATCACATATCTATCCGGGAGAAATCTCTTGCAGTTGGGGCAGTAGGGCAGGATCATCTTATCCCTGTAGAGATATCCCCTTTCCATAAGTCGGAGGAAGAATCTCTTCACCACCTCCGCAT
>JAGGTO010000052.1 GCA_021163705.1 Thermoplasmata archaeon
ACATCCCAGCCACCCATCTCCCTGAAATCCGCTTCTACGAGAGAAAGAGCATCAAGCGCCTTTTCGTACTCTTCCCGAATTTCATATATGGCAGCTAAATTTCTTTTTGCAAGGGCAATGTTCCATCTATCCCCTATTAGCTCGAATATTTTAAGTGCCTGGAGGAAATAGCTCTCTGCAAGATAAATATTCTCTTCCTTTTCATTCCTCATATCGTAATATACCAGTCCTATATTTCCCAGAGATTTGGCCTCCTCCCTTTTGTTTCCACAAACCTCAAAATAGTTCTTTGCCCGATGGAAATATTCCACAGCTAGATTCCTGGAGTTTGTATGACGATATAAGATGCCAAGGCCCTGATATGCATATCCCAAAGCCTCATAATCTAAGGCACTCTCACTGAGTTTTAAAGCCTCGGAGAAGTGCTCCTCCGCACCAAAGGTATCTCCCATGTATAGGGAGAGTATTCCCAGGATATATCTTGCCCGAGCAACAACTTTCTTGTTTCTTATATTCACAATGTATTTCATGCTCTCCTCCAATTCTTTCTTTGCCTTCTCATACTTTCCCTTCTTCCGATGTATATCTGCAATTTCCATTACCGCCGCAGAGAAAAAGTCTATGTCTCGATGCTTCGATAGATCCCTTGCTTTTTCATAGTTCTCAAGGGCCTTATCCATATCACCGGAGATTTCGTATGTATCTCCAAGAATTCCATAGAGCTCCCATTCATGATCACTTACCGATAAGTCATATCTATTGAGAAGCTCCATGGCTATCTCTCTAACATTCTCTATCTTCCCCTTAAGAATGTATTTTTTGTAATTTTCCATCAGAACTCTGGAAGCAATGGCAACCCTATCAGCCATCATATAATGATATGCAGCTTCTAAATACTCTCCCTCCTGCTCCAGATAACGGGCTGCATGATAATGATATTCCTTTATTTTAACAGAGGGCATGTTTTGATAAACAAAGTTCCTTATCACAGAATGAACCATGAGCTTATCGTCCTTCACCTCCTTGAAAATATTCTTGTTGATTAGGGAATAAATTGTGGGATAGTCCACCCCCTGAAGAAGAAGAAAGTTTGGCTTGATAGAGTGTCTGAAAATTGAGGAGAGCTCAAGGGCCTTTATCTCATTGGGAGCCAACGAATATATGACATTCTCTATAAAATGCCTTTTGACAAGCCTCAAATTCCCATTTTTTGCCATGAGCTCAAGAACTAGTGGCATCGCTCCATATTTCTCAATAATCTCTTCTGCCTCCTCCATCGTTTTTCCACCATCCAAGAGAAATGCTAGAGCATCATCCCTATCAAGATCTCCAAGAATTAGCTCCTCTAAAAAGAGCATCTTGTTTGGAGGAATTATACCTTGGGGGATCTCCTTGCCTATTAAAATTATCCTTAACTCACGGGTATCATCCACCATGCCTATAATTCTGCGAATCATATCTTTCACATCGTCCCTGGCATTCTCAAGGCCATCGAAAATTAGTACTTCATTGCGTAAATCACTTTTTAGTATTTGATAGGCATTCTCCCATCGCAACTCTTTTTCGAAACCCATAAAGGAGACCTTAATGTACCTTTCTAACTTCGACTTTCCTATCTTTGAAAGGAAATTTCCAAGCTTTATTATTAAATCAGCCGCATTCACCCATCTCTCGATCTGGAACCATATGAGATTCCTGTTTTTAAGATACTCCTTTACAAATTTGTTAATCAATGTTGTTTTCCCACTGCCAGATATTCCAGTCACAACCAGAAGCTTCTTTTGAGATTTAAACCAGTTTTTGAGCATATTTAGCTCCCTTTTCCTTCCATAAAATGACCTTATCTTAAAATCCATCTCTATGACCTGAACCGCCCTGTTGTTTATCCCTAACAGATCCATGAGATCCAGCTTCTTATCCTTGGTTACAAACAACGCCGCAGAGATGATATCCACACCAAATTTTTTGGGTATATCCTTCATTTTTATGGATGTTACATTACCTGCCAGATCTATTACACTTATGTACATATTCTTAAGCTTCTCCTTCAGTTTCTTGGCCTCTCTTATACCCTCCGAAGTTAGAAAATACACAGAGCGGCGATTTCTAAATCCGTTTACACGAGCCTTTTTCTGAGCTACCAGCTTAAGCTCTAAAAGTCTTTTCATCTCGCGAGGGACATTGTTTCTACCCACCCCTATGGCCTCCCCTATGCCATCTTGAGTTAGCCCCTTTGGAGTTATGTAATCATCAATATCCTTTGAAGCATAATTTAGAAGATAAAGAAGAATTCTCTCCCTAGCAGTTAACAGCTTCTTTGTCATATTAACATTCCAATACCATTTTTAGGATATAAGCTTTTCCCCTCATTATCATCTCAGGCATCACATTGCGAAAAAATTTGCTTACAAAAATATAAATTCATAAACCCTCCTCCTCAATCAAAGTCCTCAAAACATTAAAGGATTTTCTAAGCTCATCTTTTAAATACTGATGATATAGTGCTGCGGCAGGATGATACATTGGGAGTATTAATATTTTATCTAACCTATAAATTTTTCCCTGCATCTTGCTTATACTATCCATCACAAAACCATATTTTTCCAGGATATATTTTGCTGCAAAGCGACCTAATGGACAGATTATTCGAGGCTTTAAAATGGATATCTGCCTATCCAGATAGGGTGAGCACGCAGCTATCTCACTATCCTTTGGATCTCTATTGTTGGGGGGTCTGCATTTCACTATATTGGTTATATATACATCCTCCCTCGTTAATCCTATGCTGGATAGCAATTCATCCAGAAATTTGCCAGCTGCTCCAACAAATGGCCTGCCAAGCAAATCCTCCCTTCTTCCTGGTGCTTCACCCACAAACATTACCCTTTTCCTGTGTCCACCTTCCCCAGGCACAGGATTTTTTCTCATTTTATGAAGAGGACACTTTTTGCAATTTTTTATCTCCTCCTCAATCTTATCTAGTGTGTCACCAAAGGAGTAAAGGGAGGTTTGCATATCCTGCCATGATTTAAGATGTATTAAACTCTTACCATCCATACAATTCTCGCAGCTCTTTACTCATCCGATCCGGTGTCCAGGGTGGGTCAAATGTGAGCTGAACTGTAATCTTGCCAACTCCTTCCAGCTGGGATAATCTCTCCTCCACCATGGCAGGTAAAACATTCATGAGAGGACAACCCGGAATGGTCAGGGTCATCTTCACATATATATCCTTCCCATTATCAACCCGTACCTCATAGATTAATCCAAGATCTACCAAGTTGGCTCCTATCTCGGGATCTACTATACCACGCAGTACCTTCCATACTTCTTCCTCTTTTACCATTTCTTAAACCTCCTTAACACCAATTCTCATTCCAGTTTTCTACTATATAGCGAGATGGTTTCTCAATAAATTTATTTCTACATTCCTCACTGCAGAAGTAATAGATTCTACCCTGATATTCATAACTCAGGTTCGAGTTCTTAACCTTCCTTCTGCATACCGGGTCAAAGGGCAACTTCTTCATCTCCCACAAATATTCTCACTTTTACAGGTAAAGTTCCGAACACTTCCATAATATTTGAAACTATCTCCTCCATGAACTCTCCCAGGTCATCCACCACTTCCTGAAATGCTATTTTTCTTGCCTCCTCCACACTTTTGCCCTTTATCAGTTCGGTGAGCATCGAGCTTGTGGCTATATTTGCAGCGCATCCATAGGATTCAAAAGTGGCGTTTTCAATAATCTCTGTGCAAGGATCTATCTTGAGATACAATTTAATCATGTCGCCACACGCAACGCTCCCTGTTAACGCGGTTACACTTGCAATTTTTTTGAGCTACAGTTTTTTCGTTGATCGTTGTTAGCACAATCATATACCTCATTTTATCATACCTCCCTAATTCTACCGTCAAAGTTGATGAATTTGTTCCAAGAAAGATGGGCAACAAAACTAGCGGTATGTGAAGGCATGCCTTTGGTAAATGCACGGGAATCAAATGTACATTCCTCAATTGCTCCTACAAAAAAGGTGTGGTCTCCATAGGATTGCCTGTCTATAACTCTACATTCAAGATTGGCAGGAGCCTCTTTTATGCTAGGAACTTTAATTTTTTTGGACTGCACAAAAGTAATACGCATCTTCTTTATTTTCTCAGGCCCGCTTTCTGTTCCCGCTATCCACACATCATCCAGCATATCCCAGTCTGGCACGCTGATAACGAATTCTCCATATTTTTCAATGAGTCTGTGGGTGTACCTTTCTGGAGAGATGGCAACCCCAACCATTGGTGGTTCGAATGATACCACAGTAACCCAATCTGCGGCCATCACATTTACCTCACTACCCCTACCAGAGACTATCAGATATGTTCTCATAGGGTACAGCAGTTTGTAAGCATTCTTCATGGTTTGTAAATAGTTTTCAAGATTATCAAGGTTTTTATTGCAGTATTATGAGGTTAATTAATCATTTTTGTCCAGAAAGATTTAAAAATGAGTATTAATCTTCGGAAATTGAGGCGTAGGAAATGTCTGAGTTATTGAAAAATGGTGAGACGAAGAAGGAAAAACTCAAGGAGATGCTCAAAAAGCTTCACTGGGGTGAGGATGAGGACAAGGTTAAGGAGGAGTTTAAAGATGTCCTACGGTCGATTTCTCCCCTTGAGATACCCTTGATAGAGCAGGAGCTCGTGAAGGAGGGTATAAGCTCTAGAGAGATTGCCAGAATGTGCGATATCCATGTTGAAATATTTCGCGAGAGCGTGAAAGGTGCTGAAAGTGAGGTGAAAGAGCTTCCCGCCGGTCATCCGTTGCGCACCCTTTATGAGGAGAACATAGAGATAATGAAGGATGCTGAAATCCTGAATCTCTATGCATCCTCACTTCTCAATCTTGAGGGAAAAAACAGGAGCAATGTGCTTAGGACCCTTGAGAGCATAGTGAGGGGTTTGAAGGCCATAGGGTATACGCACTATAATCGGGAGGAAATGATACATTTCCCTTATCTTGAGAGGAGAGGCCTTACTGCTGTACCTGCGGTGCTGTGGAGAAAACATGATGAGATAAGGAGCGAGATAAATAGGCTTCTAAGGGAGATACTAAAGGAGAATTATGAGGAGATTGTGAAA
>JAGGTO010000042.1 GCA_021163705.1 Thermoplasmata archaeon
TCTTCTTCGATAAGCTTCATTATGTGCCACACTATATTCATTCCTGCAATCATCTCAGGATATAGGACTTCATCTGCAATCTCTTCCAGCATTTTTCTCTCTTTCTCATGATGAACTCTTGCTATTATCTTGCATTGAGAATTTCTCTCCCTTATGTATCTTGAGACTATAACCGAGTCTTTTGAGGAGGAAAGAAGAACCAGGGCATATTTAGCCTCCTCAACATTCACCCTCTCAAGTATATCTCTGCGGGTTGCATCACCGAGTACACAATCGTAACCCTTGGATTTTAAATACCTGCATCTATTTTTATCTTTTTCAACTATTATGAAATCGCGATGCAGAAGAGCTAGTGCAGAGGCAGCATACTCTCCAATTAGGCCTCCACCGAAAACTATCGTGTGAGCCTTCTTGGGTGTTCTCTCCATTTTGCCAAATATTTTTGTAACAAAGAAAGGGGTGGATAGCGCAGTAACTATGGCCATTACCACAATGGATGTGAAAAGTGGCTCATCTATCAAACCATATTCCAGTCCTATTTTACTGGCTACCAGTGTTGCACCAAGCTGCGGAAAAAAGACTATCCCGATGAGGGGGAGTTCGCGGGAGAAGAGCTTTGAATAAATATATCCTCCAAGGAGCTTGCTAAGCATAAGGCCCAGAACAATTGATATCACAAGATAAACATAATTGACACTTTGGAGAAACACACCAACATCTGCATCCATTCCAACCACTATGAAGAATATGGGAATGAGAAAACCTTTCCCTATGGATCTCAATTTTTTGCATATTTCATCATTTTCTATAGATTCTCCCAGAAAAAGACCGGTAAGAAATGAGGCTACTATGGGCTCCAATCCCATAAATTCTGATATGCCAATCATGGTGAAGAGAATAGCCATGAAGAAGACTATTTCCATCTCCTCATAGCTGCTTCTATACCGGTTAAATACCCACTTCCCAAGCTTGGGGATGTATCTTGAACCCAAAAATATGAAGGAGAACAAAAAGAGAAGGAAAAATATGAAATTGGTGGGCTCAGGATTCTTATACCAGTGAAGCACAAGAGATAGACTAATTAGACTTATGGTATCCAGAAGCACGACAGTTGGAACTAAAACATTTCCTATTTTTTCCCGAAGATGGGGAGTGTGGTCTATTATTGGAATTATTTCGCCTACGGATGATGATTGGAAAACTGTGCCTATGAGAAGTGGGGTAGCGAGAAGATAAAGAGGTGGTCTGTAGCCGAAGAAATAAACTATGGCAAATCCCACAAAGAAGGAGATGCCTGCCAGGATTATTGCAAGTTTTCCCACAGCTTTCCAGTTTACATTTCTCACTCCGCGAATTTCCAGACCTGCAAGAAATACAAGAAAGAGAAAACCGAGCTCTGCAAAGAATTCAAGACCCTCAAATTTTTCTATTATTCCAATACCAAAAGGTCCTATGAGCATTCCTGCCATAATGAGAAAAGGAACCGCCACAACATGGAGTCTGTGGGAAAACTCCGAAACTAGGAAAACGATAAAAACTAGGATACCGAAGGCTACCAGATAATCAAAGGGATACCCCATCAATACATCTACTCTTTAACTCTATAAATTTTTTGTGGAAATTTTTCAGGAAGATTTTATATCTAATTATTTCATAGAAGAGGGAGAGATGATTTAAATGAAATGTGTAACAAGAGAGCATGTGCATGTGGACAGGGTTGCCTGTCCATGGCTTATAAAGAGATTCATTGACCCTGAGGCGGAGTTTATTTTTGTGCCCCGCAATACAGATCGTCAACCATAACTGAGGGAATACCTTTCGATTTTAAGGATGGGGAGCTGGGTCATCACTATGGAAAATGCTCCTTCGATGCTTTCATCGAGAAATATAATATAACAGATCCCCGCAGTTTTGAAAATGGCTGAAATTGTAAGGGGCGCAGATATACATATGGAAAATCCCCCACCACTTTTCATAGCTCTAGATATTCTCGCAAGGGGCTACAGAATGATATGCAAAGATGATCACGAAACGCTTGAGAAAGAATTCTATCTCTATGATGCTATGTATGCCTACTTCAAAAAGCAGATTGAGGAGGGAAGGTAATCATTCTTTTTTTATCATTTTTGAGATGCACAGTTTTTATGTAATGCGACCATGTCCATCTATGCGTTTCATAATAGACATGGATGGAGTGCTCTATCGAGGAAACAGGAAGATAGAGGGAGCGGATAGATTTATTTCCTTTCTTCAAGATCAAAATATTCCCTTCCTTCTCGCCACTAACAATTCAACAAAAACAAGAAAAAGGTATGTGGAAAAATTGAGTGGAATGGGAATAAGTGTAAAAAAAGAGCAAATTATAACATCCGCGTATGTTACCGCCGAAATTTTAAAGAGAGAGAAAAGAGAGGGAAAGGTCCTCATAATTGGAGAAACGGGTATATTTGAAGAATTCAGAAGAATTGGCTGGAGAATTTTGAGCTATGGGGAATGGAAAGATGCAGATTATGTTGTAGTAGGTATGGATACAACATTAACTTATGAGAAATTGAAGGCGGGATGTCTGGCAATTAACAAAGGTGCGAAATTCGTGGCCACAAACGATGACCGGAACTTTCCCTCGGAAGAGGGCTTGATTCCTGGGGCTGGAAGCATTGTTGCTGCTCTTGAAGCTGCCACAGGAAGAAAAGCAAGGGTTATGGGCAAGCCAAATGATCCGTATGTGGAAATAATAAGAAAAATACTCCCCGGAGGAGACTACTGGGTGGTGGGAGATAGGGTTGAGACGGATATGCTCTTGGCAGATAAATTGAATGCAAAGAAAATTCTGGTTTTGAGTGGAGTTTCAAGTGATGCCAAGGAGGATGTGGCAGATATAATTGTGAAAAATGTGGGGGAGCTCGTGGAAATTATTCCTTCTCTTTTCTAACCCTTTCCCTTAAAATACCAATATCTTGAATCCAGGCCTCAACCACATCTCCATCCTTGAGCTCTCCCACACCCTCAGGTGTGCCTGTAGCTATTATATCCCCAACTTCAAGGGTCATGATGGAGGAAATGTACTCAATTATCTCGGGAATTTTGAAGAGCATTTCGGATGTGTTGCTTTTTTGTCTGAGCTCATTGTTCACCTTCAGGCCTATTTCAAGATTATGCGGATTCACCTTGTTTGCAGGCACGATTCTTGGTCCTATGGGAGCAAAGGTATCGAAGCCTTTACAAATGCTCCATGGCATACCCTTTCTTCTTGCCTCCTCCTGTAAATCTCTGGCGGTTATGTCTAGGAAGATAGTGTAGCCAAGAACATACTTCATGGCTTCTTTCCGAGATATATTTTTTCCTCCTCTTCCGATGATGACTGCAAGCTCAACCTCATGATGCACCTTCTTACTCTTGTTTGGAAGAATTATAGTTTCATCAGGACCTATGAGCGAGGATGGGGGTTTAAGAAATATTATGGGTTCTTTGGGTACCTCACTCTTCATCTCCTCCGCATGCTTTGCGTAATTCTTTCCTAGGCATAGAATTTTACTTGGTTTGAGCTCGTATATTTCATTCTGAAATGGAAGCGAAACCATAGGAAAAAAATAGGGAAGTGATATATTTACTTTTTCAAATTATAACTCTCTCAGGGAGTATTGCACCTTTGTGTTGGCAGAATAATTTTGGTGTTCTATGCGACTAAAAAACCAAATGATTTATATATCTAAACTCAGATTACATTTTGATGGGCGATCTTAGCGAATTATTCAAAATTTTATCTAATACCAAGAGACTCCAGATGCTTTTTATTTTAAAAGAGAGTAAAAA
>JAGGTO010000029.1 GCA_021163705.1 Thermoplasmata archaeon
AAAAATGCCAGAAGTATCAAGATGGGAAGAGATGAGAAGACACATCGCAAGAAGCTTGAAACATGGGTGGAGCCTTTACAGTCAGAGCAAATACGGGATAGTGGGTTTAATACTCATACTTTTATTCGCGGTGATGGCTATTGCCGCACCCTTACTAACTCCCTATACCCCACAATTTGAGGCACCACCTGCAGATGCTCTTAGGGCTTATCTCTATTCTTTCAATGTGGAGGAGGATATACAGGGAATGACCATTGGCTACACCCAGCTTTATTCTCCAAATCTTATGACCGGAGGTGACTGGATATTACTTAACTACGGAAAGAGTATTGAAGGCATTTTCATTCAGAATCCAAAACTTATAGGTACAGCTCTCAATAAGAGTCTTTCAAAAGTGCTTCCCTGGGAGACCACAAACTATAGATTCAAATTAAGCCTTAGCAACATATCCGGTATTGGTAGTGATGAGAGCATAAAGCAAATGATTTTTGCATCACCATCAACATCCGATTTACAACTCCATTACAACGGTCCGGGTCAGGATCCTGCGTATGATGGAGAGATTATCTTTACTACAGAGAAGCATCTTGTGATCTACGATGTTTACAATTTCAAGAATTCCAGTTATAACAGATATATGGTTCTTAATCTGGACTTTGAGCCCACATGGTTAGTTGAGGATGTGACATCTGCAGCTCAGCTAAAGAGCGCTGTACTTTACAACAAAACGATGAGCCTTTATCCAGTAAGATTTATAATGGTGGGCGATGATCACAATCTTGTACTCTTCTATCATTACTATACCTACTCTCATGATCCCAATCTACCTCCCTTGGAGAACTGTGTCAAAAAGATATTCAGCAAGACCTACTCTGAGAAGATTATCTTCACACCCCTGCTCTTTTACAATGGAAACCTTTATGATTCAAGCACAGTAAAAGATGGAAATGTAATAGTGGTTCCCCTGGAGACCAAGGTGCTCCTTTACAAGGGATTTGATAAAAAGATGATATATCCCATTCCAATTCCAAATCAACCTCCTGTGCAGGTATACGCAAAAATGGTAGAAACAGAGATGAATTTCACCCTGACAGCACCTCCTGGCTTCTACAACTCTGCCCAGGACTTTGGGCATAATCCCATTCTCCTTCCTACGAAGGAGGGAAATATGGCAAAAATTTACATAGCAAGAGTTATCGGTGGCTCCCAAGGTCATGCGTATATTGATGAAAACCTAACCCTCAACCTTGGGAAGGGTACGATATATGCAACTCCGCAGATAACCCAGACAGGTAGTACCTTACTTATCTATGCTGTGAAGTACGATGATGAGACTGGCAATAGCTATCTCTACAAATTCAGAGGAGATTTGACCAATGGCTTTGAAGTGCAGAATGCTGTGGGTGCGAAGGAGCAGGTAGTTGTGAAAGATATGAAGGTGGTTAAACTGATATATGTGGAAGAGAACAACCAGCTCTTCTTCATCTCCGATAAAAATAAGCTTCAGGTACTGGATATAGGAGTAGGGGAGACAACACCCAGGCCATTTGCCTACTATACCCTATCGGGAAAGAGAGGTATATTCCCCTATCCACCGGGAAGCAAGATGAGCGAATTCATATATGTGGGCAGTCTTCAGGGTTCCCGTTACAGGGCAACTCCTGCAGCCTTTGATATATTCGGGGGATATTACTGTGCAGATACAAAAACCGTGGGTCTCACGCTTCTGAAGGGTGAGAGCCAACTTCCACTACCTCCTGGAAGATATCCAAGCGGTAATTTCTACTTCTTGGGTACGGATGATAAGGGTCATGATATATGGACATGGCTTGTCTACGGTTCAAGAGTTGCCTTCATCGTGGGAATTCTGGCAGCCTTTGTGCAGGTGGCCATAGGCTCTCTCTATGGAGTTCTCTCGGGCTACAGTGGTGGCAGAGTGGATACTGTAATGATGAGATTTGCAGATATTATGCTCACTATTCCTTTCTTGCCAATAGTGCTTATCCTCACATCCATCCTTGGTCCAAGCATATGGAACATAATTCTGGTATTAGGTATCTTCGGCTGGGCAGGAATATCGAGGGTTATAAGGGCGCAGACTCTCTCTCTCAAGAACAGACCGTTTGTGGATGCAGCCAGGGTTGCAGGTGCAAGCAAAGCCAGAATTATGGTATCTCACATACTACCCAATGTATTGCCTTTTGCCTTCCTCTACATGACAATAGGGGTGGCAGGAGCAATTCTTACAGAGGCAGCTCTCAGTTTCCTAGGTCTTGGTGATCCTAAGGCAATTTCCTGGGGTCAGATGCTTTACAGCATACAAACTGCAGGTGCTACAATGTATGCATGGTGGTGGCTACTACCTCCTGGTCTTTCGATTACGCTGATCTCTCTGGGCTTCTATCTGGTAGGTCGAGCATTCGATGAAATCCTCAACCCGCGCTTGAGAAAGAGGTGAGTTAGATGGCAAAATTATTACTGGATATAAAAGATCTCTCGATACACTACAAAATTCAAGCTGGATGGGTATATGCTGTGGATGGGGTATCTTTCATCCTCCAGCGTGGAGAAACCCTTGGTTTGGTAGGAGAATCGGGATGTGGTAAAACCACCACAGGATATGGAATAACCCAGTTACTGGCCTCCAACGCATATATTAAAGATGGGAGCAAGGTGATATTTGATGGCAGAGATCTCATAGAGATGAGCACAGTGCCTGATAAGAAGTTTCCGGGCTACAGAAGGATAGTGGAGTATCACCCTGAGATGAGAAAATACAGATGGAAGAGAATCTCCATGATTTTCCAGGGAGCTATGAATGCGTTCAATCCCGTATTCAAAGTTGGGGATCAGATAATTGAGGCAATTCTTACCCATGAGGATATAACAGAGGAAGAGGCCAGGAAAAGGGTGGAGGAACTTTATGAAATGGTAGGAATTCCCAAGGATAGGATAGATAACTATCCTCACGAGTACAGCGGTGGTATGAAACAGAGGGCAATGATAGCCATGGCACTTGCATTGAGTCCAGATATAATAATAGCGGATGAGCCAACCACAGCACTGGATGTGGTCACCCAAGATAAGATTCTGGGAGAGATGGCAAGACTTCAGAAAGAGAATGGAGTGGCGATGATTATAATCACCCACGATGTTAGTGTGGTTGCAGAGATGGCTCATAAGATGGCGGTAATGTATGCAGGACACCTTGTGGAGACCGGCTCTACAAGGCAGGTATTTAAGGAGACTGCACATCCCTATATGGAAGCTTTACTAAAGGCATTTCCGAGCATAAAAGGTGAGAAGAAGAGATTGGAGGCAATTCCCGGATCTCCGCCAGATCTCTCAAATCCTCCCAAGGGTTGCAGATTTGCACCTAGGTGTCCCTATGCTAAGGACATATGCTTAGAGAAAGAGCCTCCAGTGGTTGAGGTTGCTCCCGGTCACTTTTCCAAGTGTCACTTTGCAGAAGAGCTTTATGGAGAATTAGGTGGTGAGGTAAATGAGTGATGGAGAAGAAAATAGAGATGTAGTACTAAGAGTAAAGGATCTGAAGAAGTACTTTGAGCTTCATGTGGGTATGTTTAAGCTCTGGGGCGAGCCAATTTATGTGAAGGCAGTGGATGGCATATCCTTTGATATACATAGAGGAGAGGTTTTGGGCCTGGTGGGAGAATCAGGATGTGGTAAAACTACAACAGGAAGATTGCTCACACGATTAGAGGATCCAACTGCGGGAAGCATTCTGTTTCATGGTGAAGATATAGCAAAGCTTAAGGGCAAACAATTAAAGGAGTATAGAAGGAATGTGCAGATGATTTTCCAGGATCCTTATGAATCTCTCAATCCAAGATTCACCGTTCTAAAGACTGTTATGGAGCCGCTTATAATTCATGGTATTGGGGAAACTTATGAAGATAGAGTTGAGATGGTAATAAAAGCACTTGAGGATGCGGAGCTTAAACCTGCAGAGGAGTATCTTGAAAGGTTCCCTCACGAACTCAGCGGTGGACAGAGGCAGAGAGTGGCCATTGCCAGGGCTCTTGTTTTGAGACCCCAGTTCATAGTGGCAGATGAGCCTGTATCCATGCTTGATGTATCCATAAGAGCAGGAGTGATGAATCTAATGCTTGATCTTAAGGACAAATATGGAATACCAATTCTCTTCATCACCCACGACATTGCAGTGGCCAGATATATGTCCAATAGAATTGCAGTGATGTATCTTGGCAAGATTGTAGAGATGGGAGAGACCGATGAGGTAATATTCAATCCTCTTCATCCATACACCAAAGCTTTGATCTCAGCGGTACCTGTGCCAGATCCTGATCACAAGCATGGCAGAGTGGAAATAAAGGGAGAGATCCCAAGCCCGATAAATTTGCCCACCGGATGTAGATTCTGGCCCAGATGTCCCTATGCTCAAAGAGGGCTCTGCGATGTGAAGGATCCTCCGCTGGTAGAGGTGAGAAAGGGACACTATGTGGCTTGTCACTTTGCAGAGAAGTTTGCAGAGGGTGTGGAGGTACCAAAGAAAGAGCTTGCCATCGCCTAATATTTTTCATTTTTTTAGGGCTTTGTTCTTCTTATGGTTCTTGGATATGGAATTGCATATTTTATATGGCTTAATCCTGCGATCCACCATATGAAGCGCTCCATGCCCAGTCCGAAGCCTGTATGGGGCACGCTACCATATTTTCTCAGATCCACATACCAGTAATAATCCTCAGGGTTCAATCCCTCATCCTCCATTCTCTGCAAAAGAACCTCCAGTTTGTAAATTCTCTCTCCACCGCCAATGATCTCGCCGTATCCTTCAGGGGCAAGAAGATCATGGCATAACACCACTTTGGGATTCTCAGGATCTGGACGATGATAGAAGGGCTTTATCTCTATGGGATAATGGGTTATGAATACTGGGGCATCAAAATTTTGGGTAATCATTGTCTCTTCATCCGCTCCAAGATCGTCCCCATATTGAATATTTACACTGTGATCTTGGGCAAATCTTATGAGCTCCTCGTATCTCATTCTCTTAAATGGCTTTTCTATCCCCTCAAGAATTTCCAGATCTCTTTTAAGGAATTGTAGTTCTCTTTTTCTCTCCTCAAGCACCCGCTGTATGAGATAAACTACCATTTCCTCCTCATCCCTCATCATATCCTCATTGTGATACCAGGCTGCCTCTGCCTCGGCATGCCAGTATTCTGTCAAATGTCTCCTGGTTCGAGATTTTTCGGCCCTGAAACTGGGTGCCACTGTATAGACCTTTTCAAGTGAATAAATCAATGTTTCCAGATAGAATTGAGAGCTCTGTGTGAGATAGGCTTTTTTCCCGAAGTAAGGTACTTCAAATAGAGTGGAGCCCCCTTCAACTGCACCTGTTACAAACATGGGACCATGAGTTTCGTAATACCCCTTCTCCCTGAAAAATTCATGCAAGGCTCCGAATACTGTATCCCTTATTTTGAGTATTGCTGTCATTTCCCTGCTTCTGACCCATAGATGCCTGTTATCCAGAAGAAACTCATCACTTTTATCCTTGGTGATGGGGAAATTGTAAGAGGGTCCAACTATCTCAATTCTATCTGCCTGGATTTCATATCCTGTAGGTGCTCTCTCATCCTTTCGAAGATACCCCTCCACAATTATTGATGTTTCCACACCCACCTTATCTAGAAGCTTGAAATTATCCGGATTTACATTATTTTTTTCAACCACACACTGAACTATGTTTGTTGAATCTCTTACAACCACAAATATAAGCTTGCCCACTCTCCTCTTCCTATATATCCATCCTCTAATCGTTACTTTTTTATCGATATATTCATCCCTGAGGATTTCATCAATGTGGTACACCATAATTGAGGCATGATACCTCCTTATTTATATCTTATCTCCAACGCTTTGAAATTTTTATGAATGGTACACAACTCAGGGAGCGATAGATATATATCAATGCTATCTAATATACACACGGTGTAAAATGGAGGAGGAAGTATATACATATCCAATATCTTCGCTGAATAGATATGTAAAAGAAGAGCTTATTTTTTATGATGCATATAGAAAATTTCACGAAATTATGGGGGGAAAAATCCGTATTAATGTGATCATATCATCTCAGGATATTGGAAATTTTTTAGAAAATGTAAGAATTTTAAATCCGGAAAAATTCACAGAGTCACTTATAAATCTCCTCCAAGAGCTTCACAGGGAGGGTAAATTGAAAATAGAGAAAAAAACCAAGTGCTTCTGTGAAAAATGTGGGAAATATTACTCCTATTCAGAAATTGAGTGGGACGAGGATAAAATAAGGCAATATATTGTGAAGGTTAGAATTGGAAGGAAACTTTATTTTGTGGACATTCTGGATGAGGGTGAGACCCCGTTGGGGATCGCAATAAACAAGAGAGAAAATTTAATTGCGATTAGATTAGAGGAAGAGATATGGATCTCTCCACTAAGACTAAAGAATGTGCTCATTCAAGAATTGGAAGTTCCAGAGAAGATTATAGAGCTATGGGAGTCTCAAGAGCTTTTAAAAGAGGAGTACCATCTTCAGGAGTATGTGATAATGGATGAGCAACCTACGGGGTTCATAACCAATAAGAACAGAGAAAAATTCTCTTTCACCAGTGTGATTCCCTCCTATACCACAATATACTCTTTGGAAAGAAAAATTCGAGTTCCAAAATGTCCTGTATGTCATCATTTACTTAAAAAGGTTGAAGTACCCTATGTGACGATAGGGGATGGAGATTCCAGATTGTATCTCTCCTCAGAGGAGGGAGAATACAGGATGCCAATTCTTTACTGTGAGCAGTGTGGATATGCAGAAATAGGTGAAAAAATAAAGGAATGTCCTAAATGTGGAAATATAATGAGTATGCCATTTTTCCTTAATTCAGATTTTTTAAGCATTGGAGTTTATCTTAAGAAGATCAAAAAAGCGGGAGTGGGATTCCTGCATCAGAACAGATATGGCGTATATTACTTCTTCTCATCTCTTACGAAGGCGCTCAACAAGACCTTTTTTGAAAAGACCATTTTTCTGAGACATGAACCACCAGAGGATATTGACGAGGACTCCAGAGCTGTGTTGCTTTCCAAAAAAAGAGGAGAGGTGAGAGAGGAGGACCTTAAGAAAATAAGAAAGCTTAAAAATATACTAATAAACATATGGAATTACACAAAAATTTATGGGGCTGCAGAGGCAATGGATACCCTGGACCAGTGGCTCTTGAATGAGAATGAGAAGGTCAAAAGGGAGTATATTCTTCTCATATCTGAGTATAAATTTGCAGAGGCTTTTCAACTCTTGTATAGATATGTGATAAACGACATCTCTCATTTCTACATTCCAATGAAGAGACCATTTCCAATCTTAAAGAAACCGCTGATAGATGTTTTCATCATGCTATACCCGTACCTACCCATTTTTTCCAGAGATTATCTCACCAAGATGTCTGTGAGAGAGTTACGCCTCGAGGCAAATGAGCATCCAGAGGAAATAAATATTGATATTGCCAGAGAGATCGTGAGAGTTATAAGGAGGTATCGTAAAGAGAATAACATACCGAAAAGAGAGCCCATTAAGAAGGTATTTTTTGTATCGGATCACGCAGATGAGGCAGCATACTTCACATCCGGGATCATGAAAATGGAGAACATTCTATTATTCAATCCTACAGAGAGATGGGAAGAGATGGAGGTGGAAATTGTACCGAATCTGGAGGCAATAAGTGCCACTTACAGAGCACTGGCTTCCAAGATTGCTTTCCTTTTGAGGAGAAAGAATGTTAAGGAGATAATGGATGCCATGAATAAGGGGGGCTACAGTCTTGGAGTTGAGGGATTCATAATAAAAATTACCCCCAACATGCTGAGATATATTGAGAAGATGCCAAAGGGATATGTGAAGATGGACACAAGGTATGGACCCATATATATACTCAAGGAGAGAGATATTTCCACTGAAAGATTGAGATTTGTCAATGAAATAGTTAGAAGAATAAACTACATGAGAAAGGATCTTGATCTGGATTATGATGACATAATAGATGTAAGTATTTCAGGTGATAAGGATATAATAAGGGAGGTTAGGGTATATGCAGAGGACATAAGGGGTAGATGCAGAATAAGAAATTTGGATTTTGAATACAGGGACTACGCGTATGTTGTGGTATGGCCTATTCTGGACCATGAGATCACTATTTCCATAAATCCGCTATTCAAAAAATGGGTTATTAAGGCATTTAAGAGTATTCCTGGAATTGCAGAGAGTAAGGCAGAGGCTCTGTTTCACATGGGTTACGGAAGTGTCTATGAACTTATGCAAGCCCCCCCTTCAGAAATTGCCGAGATTCCAGGTTTTTCCCTCTCTCTGGCCAACAAAATAAGGGAATACCTCTATTCACATGCCTTCCGAACCAAAAAAGTGGGCAGAAAAACATTATGTCCTTTTTGCGATACTGAATTAAGTGAGGAGGATGTATTTTGTCCAAGATGTGGAGCTCCAATCCGGATAAAGCTGGAGGAAACTAAAGAGATAAAGGAGGGACACATCTACCTTTTCATGGGCAGTTTTCAGAGACTGCTTTCTCATGTACCCTCTCATTTAAGGAATGAAAGGAAATTGCTGGTTACTAAAGAGAACCCGGAAACAGCAAGGAAAATATATAGCCTCAAAAATATTCAGATCATATGGATCTCCTATGTTCCCCTGGGAAGAAGCATAAAACCCAAAGAATTGGAAAAATTAAAGGATGAGATTATTAAAATGATAAACAGAGGTGTAAAAATAGTGCTCATGGATTGCTTCGATTTACTTCTAGCCATAAACGATGTGGAAAATGTGAGAAAATTTCTCAGGGATCTCAGAGATAAGATAAAATCCACATCCTCACTTCTGCTTTTCAATGTGGAAGATATTGAGGAGGAGACCCTGGAGAAGCTTCTCAGCTGTGTGGATGCTCAGATATGATCTCCACTGTGTCTCCCCTTATACGGATATAATCCCCCTCTCTTATTTTGGAGATATCTATCTTATCCACAGTGGGAATTTTGGAGATTATGGCTCCAGCAGCCACTATGGTCTCTGCCTCCTCCAGTATGAGAGCCAGAGGGGCCTTACCGTAAAACCTTAATCCATAAAGGGTGTAGGAACCAACAGTGCTCCCTGCACCTCTTGGAAATACAAATATTTTCCCATAAATGGGCTTACCGCAGGCAGTACCCTCCCTCTCATCTATATCTCCCAGAATGACCACAGGATGCTCGCATTTTACTGCATATCCTTCCACATCACCATACACTATACTTCTCCCCTTTAAGATCATTCAATCACGCTCCTGAGAAGTGTGTAAAGATCAGTCACCTTCACTTTGGCACCGCCGAATTTTTTCTTACTCAGGTAAAAGGCGGCCTTGCCCGATGTAGTGCCTATTTTCTTGAATATTTTTCCAGCATTGCTCACTACCACGCATGTATCTACCATCACTTTGCCCCCAAAATCTTCGATTATGCGAACATAATTTTCATTTCTCTCCTTAACACTTCTCGCAACAAATACCCATAGTTCCTTATCCTTTCTTTTCTTCTTTCCCTTTAAATATTCTGCTATCCTTCTAAGCTCTGAGGGGGATGCATGCGGGCATCCTATGGCAACAAGCTCCACATCCTCCTCACTCCTGTAATCTTCAATATCTTTCCTATCTACAACAATTCTCTCAATCTTATCACCTATTGCCTCTCGATACTCAGGGGTGAAATTCTCAACATGATACATCGCTATGCTTCCAGATGCAGCCATTGCAGCACCCATAAGCTTGAAATCATCCTCAGAACCGTGTAGCCTGAGATAAGGTATCCCCTTTATATTCTTACCTACCCACAAACCTAAAAGGGGAAAATCCTCCTCATTAGGCTCAAAACTCAACTCTATGAGATGTGTCGCTTTTCTTTCCTCATCTAAATGCAATCCATAGTTTGGTGTTTTTCCTATTAGGGCAGCGGCCAAGGCAGATACAGCCCCCTCTCTATTAGTACGGGCACCTATGATTGAGTTGGCATATATAACTGCGGAACTCTCCGCCCACGCTATATGCTCTCCCAATTTGGGGATGTTATCAAAATAATAGGGAGTGCATGTGGCCGTAGGTCTTATACCCATATTCATATATGCTCTAATAATCTCCATCTGTTTCTCAAATAGCTCATCCTCAACTTTTAGCTCCTCTAAATGGTTCTCATCAAAGGCCAGGGGATTTAGCGTGGTGAGAACCTTCACTTTCAAACCTTGTAAGGATTTCAGAAAATGAAGTCCGTGCTCTCCTATGGTATTGTATGAAACCCCGGATATCTGAGCCGAGCTTATGGGAATAAGTCTATCCGCCTTGTAAATCTCCCCTATTTTCACAAGAATCTCCATCATCATTTTCAAACCTTCTCCATGCTCACCCTGAAGAATATTTTCCTCTTCTGCTGTAAGATACACATCTCTCACCTCTAAATTAATCGCATATGCCTTCACGACAAGCCGCGGTCTCTGTAGGCTCTACCTTTAAATATTCATCAGAAAATAACTTCAGTTGAAGAACCTCCTTTTCTTTTCTTTGCAAGAGTTTTTCAATTGCTTTATCCGCCTTCTCTATTACCTGCTCCTTCTTACTTTTATCCCTGTAGATTGTTATTCCCTTGCATTTTAGCTGATATGCAAGCATGAATATCTCATTAACCTCCTCTGGAGAGGCGTCATATCTCAAATTCACAGTCTTGCTTACGGCATTATCCACATACTTCTGAAATGCCGCCTGCATAGCCACATGCCATTTTGGCTCTATATCGTGTGCAGTTCTGAAAATCCTCTTTATATCTTCGGGTAAATCCAAATCCTGTATACTCCCAGATTTTGCAATCTTTAGCATGAGATCCTCAGAATATAATCCCCTTCTCCTGATCTCCTTTTCAAAGATTGAGTTTATTTCAAGCAACTCCTCTCCATTCAATACCTTTCTCACAAAGGCAATTGCAAATAGAGGTTCTATGCCTGAGGATGTGCCTGCAATTATGCTTATTGTTCCTGTTGGAGCTATTGTGGTTGTGGTGGCATTCCTCATCCTCATGCCCTTCTTCCACCACTCACTCCCCTCCCACGCTGGAAACACTCCTCTCTTCTCAGCTAATTTCATACTTGCCCTGTGTGATTCATCGTTTATGAACTTCAT
>JAGGTO010000132.1 GCA_021163705.1 Thermoplasmata archaeon
AAATCCTTGCGCATGGGTGGCATGTCATTCCAGTCCTCAAGTATGAGTGGGATGAGTCTATCATTACCCTCGAAATCCACACCAAACATCTCATGTATTTCCCTTTCATATGTCTCTATTTGCGGAAATAAATGCCTGAGGCTTCTGTATTTTGGCTCATCCCTTGGTATATATATACTCAGAAAAACATCCTCCAGGGTTTCATAATTGAAAAGATGATAAATTAATTCGAATTTTCCATCCTTAATCCAGTCCACGCAACTAAGAGCCACAAAATGCCTGAATCCATTCTCCTTGAATTTTACAATTATATCCTCCAGCTTATCTGCATTCACTTTAACTCTATATCTGGGATCCCTGTTGCCCTTTACCTTCATCATCTCATATTCCACATTAAGTTCCTTGAAGAGCTCCTCTGCCTTCATTCGTCCCACCTCCTGAACACACGCATCTGATTCGCCTTGTACTTATCGTAGTATTTGCGATATCTGAGCCAGCCATCTGCACGACCTTCGTCTATATCCTTCATCAGCTTGAGGAATCCATCCATAATTGCCTCAGGTCTGGGCATGCAACCCGCAATGTAGATATCAACAGGAATGTATTTATCCAGTCTCTTTATGGTATTGTAGGAATCCCAGTAAAGCCCACCATTTATAGGGCATGAACCGAAGGATATCACATATTTTGGATCCTGCATCTGCTCATAAACCCTCACAATTCTTTTGAGAGTCTTAACAGCCACATAACCTGTAACAAGAAGGAGATCAGCCTGCCTGGGAGTGGCCATGGGTATAATCCCAAATCTCTCCATATCGTAGCGCGATGTCATTGTGGGGGGCATCTCCATCGCACCACAACCTGTGCAGAAGTGTATCATCCAGAGTGAACGCTTGGAAAGCATCCTCTGTATTTTCTTCCAGTCCTTTTCAGGTATAATGCTTGGCAACGGGTTCTCGTTCATGGCATCACCCCCAGAAACGCGCTCATTATATATGCCTGCACAAGACCTATGGCTGCTATTATGGTTGGCCATTTCCAGTAGAATTTGAAGGCCTGCTCAATTCTAAATCTTGGAAACACTGCATTGATGAACAATGCTATGAGCCAAACCACGAAAATAAGAAGGAACCACACCAGATAATTCACCACATATGCAAGTATTCCATATGTAGCAGGATCCAGAACAACACCTCCTCCAAGAAAGAGATCAACAAAGAGTGTTGTCTCAACTATAACCGAGCCTGCAGAGTAGAGCATGAGCATGCCAAGATATTTACCTCCAAATTCAACCATTGGACCCGAGGCTATTTCATGCGGTGCGAGAGGTATATCGAATGGCTTCTCCATCATCATACCCTGGAGTGCCATATCCGCCGCCAGTGCAGATAGTGGAAGCATTGCTATGGCCCAGGCAAAATGCATCTGCTTGCTCAGGAGAACATCCAGAGATGCGGTGTTGTAAAGAATCATTATGGACAGGAGCACTAGGAGGAATGGCATCTCGTAGGAGAGCATAAGAGTTAGGGCCCTCATGACGCCAACTCCCGCATTAGGATTCGAGGATGCTCCCGCACCCAACGCGAATCCAAGGGCAGGTATGACCATGACATAGAGAAGCAATATAAGATCCCCTTCTCCACTTAACAATCTGTAACCGCCCATTGGAAGATACGCCAGGGTGAGAAGCACCCCTGCCAGGCCGAAAAGAGGGGCAAAGTCAAATATCCAGTTGTGCCTTATGTTTGTCTTCTTTGCCAGAAGCTTGCCCACATCTATGAAGTTCTGATATACGGGAGGTCCCACTCTATTGTGAATCCTTGCAGTTACTTTTCTCCCTATACCCAAGAACAGGAGGCCTATGACAATCGCAAGGAAGAGGTAGAGAGCCGTTACACCTGCTTGAATGAGTACATTTATCCAGTCAATCATAGCAACCACCACCCTATGAAAAGAAAGAGGAGAAATGCTATGCCAAGATATGCAGCATAATCCTGCGGATTCTCCGTATATATCTTCTTTATCTCCTCAAATCCTTCCACAAAGAATCTGCTCAATTTTTCATATGCCCTATCGATACTGTATTTCAGCAGAGGTGCCCATGTATCTCTCAGAGGCTTGTAGAAATTATGCGCGGCATGCAGCTGTACATAAGGTGGTGATTCTCCTGCAAGATAATTGTCATACTGGTCAACCTTCCGTGCTTTTTTCATGAGGAAAATGAGCATCGCAACTATGAATACAAGCATGAATGCAATCCAAAGAACAAGCATGTTTGCACCTCCTATGGATGAGTAATAGCTGTAGGTATTGTAATCAATAGTACCAACACCCGTGCTCTTCATTATATCATCTATCCATTCCAGTATCCATCCGGGAAATATAGAGAATATGAGGAGAGGAAGCATGAGTATGCCCATGGCCACTAGCATTGGCAATGGGGCCTCCTTAATATTCTCATACGGCTTATCGAGCTGTCCCAAGAAAACACCATACAGGATGCGGAATGAATAAAGAAATGCACCCACCGACGCGATAAGCATGAGAGGTGCGATTATCACAAATTTTTTCTCGATAGCAGCTTCGTAGAGCATCCACTTGGATATGAATCCGGAGGTTATGGGTATCCCTGCCAGAGCGAATATTGCAAAGAGCACGAAGAGGAATGTGAACGGCATTCTGTAACCAAGGCCTCCCATCTCGCTTATCTTATATTTCCCGGTGCGATATATAACGGCTCCCGCTCCAAGGAAAAGGAGAGATTTGAAGAATGCATGGTTGAACGCATGGAATAAAGCTCCACTAACAGCAAGAGGTGTGCCAAGTCCAAGTCCAACCATCACATAACCAAGCTGTCCGATGGAAGAATAAGCAAGCAGCTTGCGCAAATCATCCTGGAATATGGCGAGAATTGTGCCTATGAAAGCTGTGAACGCGCCCAAAAGTGCAAAGGGATATCCGAAAAGAGATACGTCTCTGAAGGTGCCAAAGCCCTGAAGTATGGATAGTCCAGCTATCCCGTACATGCCCATCAGTATCCCAAATGTTCCAAGCTTGCTTAGTCCACCAGAAAAGAATGAGACGAAGGAGGGTTCAGAAGAATAGGCATAGGGAGCCCATACATGGAGTGGAACCACAGCCATCTTAACGGCAAATCCCACAACAAGGAAAAAGAGTATCCAGAACCAGCCCATCAGAGGTATTCCCGCAGAATCTGAAAACAGAAAGCTCCCAGTGTAGTAGTAGAATATACCGATGCCCATGATGATAAAGTAGGCAGAGAGTATTCCAAATAGAAGGTAGCGGCGTGCATATTCACCTGAGCTGCGAAGAATAAGCAGATACGCTGACCATGACATCATCTCCCAGAATATGTAGAGGGAAAGGAAATCTCTGGACATAAGAACACCATTTGCACCTGCAAGGGAGAGTAGCATGAGCGAGGCAAAGCCTTCAGGCTTCTTCTTAACGCATGAAATTGCAAAGAGAAAAGATGCAAAGGCCACTGTATCTATCATAAGCATGAAAAACCAGGTGGTGGTATCGAATACCAGATTTATATTCACCCCAATGTTTATGAGCTCGCTTATATTCTGGGCATAAAATGGATA
Organism: Thermoplasmata archaeon; assembly: GCA_021163705.1. GTDB lineage: Archaea > Thermoplasmatota > Thermoplasmata > Thermoplasmatales > Aciduliprofundaceae > S014-41. The sequence goes on from JAGGTO010000132.1 coordinate 3,612, forward strand.
TAGCATGATCGTTGGTATAAGGGCAAAGATTATGCCTATGTAAATGGCAAATTTTTTCCCCAGGTAGGAGAGAATGCTTCCCGCCAGAGGAAGGAGGACGAATATCCCAAATACACCCCATAGTAAATTGATCTCCATCTCAGACACCTCCTGTAAGGAATGTGGTAACATGGCTCAAGATTTCAAATATTGGCTTTGGATACACCCCAAATATCACTATTATCACGGCAAAAAGCAAAAGAGGAATGTACACTGTAGCCTTTGGAGATGGATACCTCTTACCTCCGCCTTCAAAGGCTATTTTAATGAAACGGGCATAGTATGCCACTTCCACCAGGCTTGCAGCCAGAAAGAGGGCTATGATTGCATAATATCCCTCCGAAAATCCGCCCATGAGTATGTAGAATTTGCCGTAAAAGCCTATGAATGGTGGCATGCCCAATATGGAGAGTATCCCTATGAGCAGGGGAATTCCAATTAGTGGGTTTCTTCCAATGCCCTTCATTTCACTCATCTTCTCTGTTTGAGTAGCATAAATCATGTAGCCTGCAGCGATGAAGAGGAGAGCTTTGGCCATGGCATGGGAGAACATCTGGAAAAATGCACCCTCCACCGCCATGGTAGTGCCTATCCCTAGACCCATGAGTATCATTCCCATCTGTCCTATTGAAGAATAGGCCAGCATTCTTTTTATGTCTCTCTGTGCATAAGCTATGATCTCTCCAAAGAAAACTGTGAGTACACCCATTATTACCACGAACCAAAGATAGTTTGTAAAGGCAAAGATCGTGAAGATTACCCTTGCCAGGGCGAATATGCCCGCCTTGGCGCTCATGGAGGCAAACATGGCACTCACAGAATGGGGGGCTCCATCGTATGTCTCAGGAACCCATGTATTGAGGGGGAACATCTCAGCCTCAACACCAAACCCGAGAAATAGGGATGTGAATGCTACGATCTTTACATAAGGATCCATTTCGTTCAATCTGGTTGCTATATCAAGCATGTTCAGGGTCCTGAGCTGCGAATATATAAGAGCTATACCAATGAGAACAAATGTACTTCCTATGGATCCCAATATCACATACTTAAGCGCTCCCTCAAAGCCTTTGAGATCTTTATTGTATGCGGCGAGGCCATAGGATGCAATGGATGTTACCTCAAGAAATACAAATAAGTTGAAAAGATCGCCTGTTAGAACCATACCATTTGCACCCATGAGAAGCAGGAGAGAGAGCATGTAGTATTTTACAAGGGGCTCCTTCTTCATCTCCATCCCATAAATTGAAATGATTAATCCCGCCATATTTATTATTAAGGCAATGAACCCTCCAAGGGGTCCAACCATCAGAACTATACCCAAGGGTGGTTTGAATCCTCCCAAAATATCAAATATTGGGGAGTTCAATGCCTCACGAAATACAAGCAAAGCTATGATTGTATTTAGGGCTATTGTACCGGTCACCACATATTTTAGCACCTTTTTAGAGAATAGCCCTATAAGAGGAAGAAGAAATGCAAAGAAAAGAGGTATCGCTATTAAAAGCACAGGATGAACAGCGATCATTTTCTCTCCCTCCTTATTTCATCAAGCTCTAAGCTTCCAGTATTCTTATACAACCCTATAACAATGGAAAGGGCCAAGGCCATCACCGAAACTCCTATAACTATGGCAGTTAGAACAAGTGCCTGAGGAATTGGATCCACATAGAGGGTATAATTTCCATTTTCAATAGGTGCTGTACCTCCCTTCACATATCCTATGGATATCAGCAAAAGATTTACACCTGTATCCATCATATCCAGACCAATTATTATCTTGATCAGATTCTTCTTTGCAATCACTATATAAATGCCAATCACTATGAGGGCCACAGAGGCAAGATAGTAGTAGGGAATCACTCTCTCACCCCCATCATTGCATCCACGATGCCTGTAAGCTCACTTCCGACCTTCACGCCTACTGCCACATATATCACCGGAATAACTCCCGCACTGAAGAGATATGTTGGCAATCCAAAGGGCAGAAAGTTGTAGAGGAAATAGCCTGCCAGGAACAGCCCAAGAATTCCCACACCCACGAATGTAAGACCTGCGAGACTCTCAGCAATATTCAAATTCTTGTGCTCAGCATGGAATCTGGGATACGCAAGGTAGAGAAGAAGGAACGAGGATGCTATCACAGCACCTCCAGGGAATCCACCACCGGGTGTGAGATGCCCATGCACGAATATATAGGCGCCAAAGAGAATTATGAATCCAAACAGAAGCTTTGATGCCGTCTCAACAACCGCATTCGCTCTTCTCACCTTCCTTCTTTTCTCCTTCTCAAAGATGTACATTATAGAGCCCACTCCAGTGGATGCGAGAAATAACACCGTTACTTCGCCCAGAGTATCAAAGCCCCTGTAATCCACCACAACCGCTGTCACTATATTTGTGGATCCCGTCTCCTTCTTACCCTCATCAAGATAGTGCTGAGGTACAGAATCCTGTGTATGCTCGTTATCCACGGGATTGTAATAGTGATACTCTGCAAGATCGATATTTCCAAATGGAATATGCACAAAAGCCAGGGCAAGCACAATGAAGATTAGAACAGCAATAACTCCTCCCAGAATTCTCTTCATTTCTCCCACCTCTCAGTGTGCTTTATGGCAAATATCATTATTGCTAGACTCAAACCTGCACCTATTGAAGCTTCTGTTATAGCCACATCCGGAGCCTGCAGGATGTAGAAAAGTATGGATACTATCAAGCTCACAATGCCCATGGCTATGGCAGCGGATAGCAGGTCCTTAATTTCCGCTGCCACCACAGCGGCAATGAGCATCGCAATGATTAATATCAGTGAGACTAGTGTGAACAGGTCCATTTTCATTCCTCCTCCTTCTCTTCCTTATATTTGTCAACCACACTACCCTTCCATAGTGCAATCCCGGCTTTATAGCTCGCCCTCGCAAGAGCACTGGCACCCACCGGTGCGGTAAGAAGAATGAATAATGCTATAACCAGACTCTTTGGCATCCAATTCAAATCTAACAGGCCTATTCCAAATAGAACGCTTAACGCACCCAAAGTTGTGGCCTTCGTGGCAGTTTGCATCCTGTTGTAAACATCGGGCATCCTGAGAAGACCTATGGATGCCAGCAGGAGGAAAAATGAACCTATGCCAATGAATATGTATCCGAAGATTTCCAAGATAAGAAAGATCCAGTTCATAGTCCTCCCTCCAGGTATCTTGCTGCGGCAATCACACCCACGAAGGAAAGAATGCCGTAAACCAGAGCAACATCCAGATATATGAACCTCTGGAAATAGTATCCCAGCAACGCCAGCAGTACTATGGTTATATTCGTCATCACATCAAGAGCCACAAGTCTGTCTGCACCTGTGGGTCCCTTGATGGCCCTTACAATGGAGAGAAATGTGGCCACGGCAATTATACTGATAAAAATTGCGCACAAGGTGAGCGGGCAAATCAATCGAACACCTCCTTCAGGTATTTTTCAAAGTTGCCTTTTATATCCTTTCCTGCCTCCTCCTCATCTTCGCTTCTTACATATATCCAGTGAATGTAGTACCTGTCCTTCACTATCTGCATGGTCATGGTGCCAGGAGTTAGAGTGATAGAGTTGGCTAGGGCAAGCTTGCCCACAGGATTTTTAAGCGAGGTTCTTATTCTCACAATTCCCGGCTTTATAGGCCTTGCAGGATGAAGAACTCTGTAGGCAACATCAATGTTAGCCTTTATCATCGCCCAGATGAAAACTGGAACATATTTGATAGCCCACCAGATTCTTCGTGGTGATAAATTTTTAAGCCCCCTCATCGAAAGATGCTCATAGCTCAATCCCGCGGCAATAAGTGAAAACACTATCCCTACGGAGAACTCCTGAATAAAATGCCTTAGGTCAATCCCCGGGGAATAGATGAATATGCACCAGATTATGAGATATATTATGAATGCGTATGCAAAGCGACTTCCCTTACTTGCAGTTTCCAAGGATACCACCTTCTTGAAGTTCTGACCCGTAATCTACGGTTGTATATTTAATTTTAATTGTTCGAGTTTCGAATGATATATTGCGATATTAGAATTTTCCAAGAATAGGGAAAAAATTAATTATAGGATATGCTATCCACCCAATAAATGGGGCCGTGGGGTAGCTTGGTTATCCTACCGGCTTTGGGAAGGAAGGGGCACCAGGGTTCCCCTTTCCAAACCCCTCCTGCCCCTCCGTCAAGATAGCCGGTGACTCCGGTTCAAATCCGGGCGGCCCCACTACGAAGGGGCACCTACGGTTCCCCTCTCTACACCCCTCCCTTATTAGGTTTGGGGTAAAGCCCTTTTTTAAAGGGCTTTGGGGGTAAAGCACCTTTGTAAAAGGGGCTTTTCGTTAGAATTATCAATCTTGGTTGCAGGAGGTAAAGGAACCCGCTGGTGGTTCCTGTACGAAGGGGGCTTCGCCCCCTCTCTACACCCCCAATTTTTCTTTCCGGGTAAAGCCCTTTTCTAAAGGGCTTGGGGGTAAACGAGCAACCGAAGGTTGCGAGCAAGCCTCGCTCTGCGAGGCGCTGGCCCTTTTTTAAAGGGCTTTCCCTTATTTTCTTTTTTATGATTTTTTCATAGATTTGAATTAATTTGATTTGGACAGGAAAGATTTGAAAAAAATTTTGCACAAAAAATTTAAAATCGGCGAGATTTTAACTCTTATTTTAAATAAATTCAAATGGTAAAAACTATATAAAAAAAGCTCATTCCTCAACCCAAGGTGATTAGATGAGGCTTCAGGAGCATCCAATCATAGATTTTACGAAAAGAAGGGGAAGAAAGGTGACAATATATTTTGAGGGAAAACCTATTGAGGCGTATGAAGGAGAGCCAATTGCGGAGGCGCTGCATGCTGCGGGTATAAGGGTTCTGAGTTACACACCCAAGCTCAATAGACCACGCGGATTATTCTGTGCCATAGGTAAATGCTCCTCATGCCTGATGGTTGTGAATGGTATCCCAAATGTGCGTACATGCATAACACTCGTTGAAGATGGAATGAGAATCGAGAGACAGAGAGGATTGCAGCCTCTCCCAAAGAATGTCAAGTCGCCGAGATGGAAGGATGCAGAAAAGAAATATGGAGATATTATCGTAATAGGTGGTGGCCCCGCAGGACTTGCAGCAGCGATAAAGGCAGCCGAGAATGGAGCAAAGGTCATGCTAATAGATGAGAATCCAATTCTTGGCGGGCAACTTGTTAAGCAAACCCACAAATTCTTTGGGAAGAGGGAACAGTTTGCAGGTGTGAGGGGAATAAAGATTGCCGAGATACTTGCGAAGGAGGCAAAGGATAAGGGTGTGGAGATACATCTTGAGACATCTGCCATAGGCATATTCCAGGAAGGAGATCAGAAGATGGTAGCTGCTGTGAAGAAGAATACCCACCTAATGGAATTTTACGGCAAAGCGGTTATAGTTGCCACTGGAGCCATGGAGAAAATGATACCTTTTAAGAACAATGATCTTCCAGGTGTTTATGGGGCGGGAGCCATTCAGACACTGATGAATACCTACGGCATAGAGCCTGGAAAGAGAGTTTTAATTGTAGGTGCTGGAAATGTGGGAGTAATTCTCGCATATCAGTTACTGCAGGCAAATGTGGAAGTAGTTGCTATAGTTGAGGCCATGCCCAGAATAGGGGGCTATTTTGTGCATGCAGCCAAAATTCGAAGACTTGGAGTTCCAATATACACAAGACACACTATTTTAAGGGCGGAAGGAAAGGAGAAGGTTGAGAGAGCGGTCATAGCGCAGATAGATGAGAAATGGAAACCAATTCCAGGTACGGAAAAAACATTTGATGTGGATATAATTGCCCTTGCAGTTGGATTAAGACCCAGTGTGGAGCTTTTGCATCAGGCAGGCTGTCAGCTTGTATATGTTCGAGAATTGAGTGGATATGTTACAAGGCATGATAAGAGAATGGAAACCACTGTTCGCGGTATATTCGTGGCTGGAGATTCTTCAGGCATTGAAGAAGCAACCACTGCAATGCTTGAAGGTAAAATTGCAGGATTATCTGCCGCTCTCCTTGTAGGAAAAGCAAAGCCTGCTGTTTTGGAGGAGATAAAGAAGTATCAGGATGACCTGAACGAGTTTAGGAGTGGCCCATTTGGGCAGCATATTCTCAAAGGTATAGAGAAGGTGATGATCCATGACTGAAAAATATTTAGAAAGAGGGTATTTAACACCTGAAGAGTTGAAAGAAATTATTGAGCTTCCCTCAGAGGAAAGGCTGAGGGGAAAACCTGTGGCCGTACCAGAATGTCCGCAGAGGATTCCATGCACACCTTGCAAGGAGATATGTCCCACGGATGCAATAAAGATGGATAATCCAAATGATATTCCCGTAGTGGATTATGATAAATGCATTGGCTGTTCATTATGTGTCCAGATATGCCCTGGGCTGGCATTTTTCATGGTTCAGTACAGAGGAGATAAGGCAAGAGTAACTATGCCTCATGAGCTTCTTCCCTTGCCTAAGAGAGGAGAGGAGGTTATTCTGCTAAATCGAAAAGGCGAGGAAATAGGGAAAGGTAAGGTTATTCTTATTATTCCCCGGGATAAAAGTGTGGGGGATACTCCTGTTGTCACAGTTGAGGTACCTCTCGAGCTTGCCTGGGAGGCCCGTGCTATAAAGGTGGTGAGAGAATGAGTGATGATCCGAGAGAGAGAATAATAATATGCAGATGCAATGATGTAACTCTAAAAGATATTGAAGATATAATAGATTCAGGCATAACCGATATTGAGGAGATAAAGAGGCTCACCCGCATAGGGATGGGTCCCTGTCAGGGAAGAACCTGTCTTCCGCTTGTGGCGGGAATCATAGCGAGAAAAACAGGAAAGAAAATAGAGGAGATAGAGCTCCCTGCAACCCGTGTACCCATAAGGCCGGTACCAATGGGAGTTTTGGCAGGTGATATGGATGAGGAGTAAGGCAAAAACCGTGATTATAGGTGGAGGAATAATAGGGCTCAGCATCGCTTACAATCTTGCAAAGATGGGAGAGGAGGATATAGTTGTTCTTGAGAAAAGCTATCTTGGCTCCGGCTCAACATTCCGCTGTGGCTCAGGAATAAGGCAGCAGTTTGGAGATGATGCTAATATCCAGATGATGAAGAGGAGCGTTGAAATATGGAAAAATATGGAAAATGAACTGGGCTACAATGTTGAATTTGAGCAGGGAGGCTATCTATTTCTGCTCTACGATGAGGAAGAACTGAAAACTTTCGAGAGGAATGTGAAATTGCAAAATAAGTATGGAGTTCCCTCAAGAATAATCACGCCTGAGGAGGCGAAGGAAATAGTACCGCTTCTCAATACGGATGGTGTGATAGCTGCTGCTTTCAATCACACTGATGGTAAGGCAAATCCCTTCAAAGCGGTGTTCGCATATGCCAATGCAGCAAAGAAACTAGGGGTGGATATTTACGAGTACACGGAAGCGAAGGATATAAAGGTGGAAGACGGAAAGATCAAAAAGGTAATAACAGATAAGGGAGAGATAGAGACGGGAAGGGTTATAAATGCGGCCAATGCCTGGGCGCCATTGATAAATAAAATGGCAGGAGTGCCAGTGGATATACCAATACATCCGTACAAGCATCAGGGTATAAAGACTGAGCCATTCAAAATAGGTGAGATCAATCCAATGATCGTATCGTTCAAACATGATGGTGTTTATATGACGCAGGAGGCAAACCAGGGAGGAATAATAGGGGGCTATGCCCTTAAATATGGACCCACCTACGATATCACGCCCACCTATGAGTTCTTGAGGGGAGTTAGTTACCGCTTTTCCCAGATAATACCTGCTCTGAAATATCTCAATGTTATAAGAATCTGGGCCGGATACTATGCAGAGACTCCTGATGACAATGCGGCCATAGGGAGAATAAACGAGGTGGATGAATTTTATATAGCTGCTGGCTTCTCAGGCCATGGATTTATGCTTGCTCCCGCAGTCTCAGAGGCCATAGCAGAATTAATTGTAGATGGAAAGACTTCCAAGCCTCTGTGGTTCTATGACCCTTACAGATTTGAGCGTGGAGAGTTGAGAGAGCAGGCGGTGCAGATGGGATAATTATAAGATGTAACAGCAAAGTAAACGACGGAAATCGCATCATCTATTTCGATCTTGGGGAAAAGTGTTAAATATTTCGTTCCATATCCCATTTGAGGTGAAAAGTATGAAAACGGATGTGCTAATAATTGGTGGCGGTCCTGCAGGAATAGTTACTGCTGTAACAGCAAAGCAGAACTATCCAGAGAAAAAAATAGTTGTGGTAAGAAAAGAGCAGAGAGTTGCAGTACCCTGCGGTATTCCATATATCTTTGGCACATTGCGAGATGTGGAGAAAAATCTGATTCCTGATTCTGTTTTGACCAGTAAAGGAATAGAAATACTCGTGGATGAGATTGTGGATGTTGATACGGAGAAAAAGATTGCAAAGAGTAAAGAGCATGGAAATATAGAATTTGAGAAACTGATATTTGCCACGGGTTCCAAGCCCATAAAGCCACCCATTAAAGGGATTGATGGAAACAATGTTTTCTTTGTTAAGAAAGATCCACAATATCTTCAAGAATTGCTGAAAAGAGTTGATGAGAGCGAGGGCATAGTGATTATAGGTGGAGGTTTCATAGGTGTAGAATTTGCAGATGAGCTGAGAAAACTTGGAAAAAAAGTGAGCATAGTGGAGATGCTTCCCCATGTGCTCTCCGCATCCTTCGATGATGAATTCTGTGAAATGGCAGAAGAGGAGTTGAGAAGAACAGGCGTTGAGATATATACGAATTCAAAGGTTGTGGAGATAAAGGAGAACAGGGTTATATTATCCTCTGGCAAAGAGATTCCTGGAGATATTGTGATAGTATCTGTGGGTGCTCGTCCTAATACTGATCTGGCAGAGAAAATAGGGTTAAAGGTGAGCAAAAATGGTATAATGGTGGATGAATATATGCGAACTTCACATCCAGATATCTTTGCTGTTGGAGATTGTGCTGAAAAGAGAGATTTCTTTACAAGAGATGTTAAGCCAGTGATGCTTGCCTCAGTAGCCACTGCAGAGGCCCGAATTGCAGGGGCAAATCTCTATAAAATAAAAGCATTTAAGCAGTTCAAAGGCACCTTGGGCATATTTGCAACTAAAGTAGGTAACCTGGCTTTGGGGGCTGCCGGACTCATTGAAAGGCAGGCAAAGAAAGATGGATTTGATTATGTAGTAGGTAGAAGTGAAGTGGCAGATAAGCACCCAGGCACTCTACCTGGTACAAATAAGGTGAGAGTTAAGTTACTCTTCACAAAACAGGGTGGATTTTTCTTAGGCGCTCAGATTGCTGGAGGAGATACTATAGGAGAGATGATAAACCTAGTAGGATTTGCAATAGAGAGTGGATACACAGCCTCTAGATATATGACCCTGCAGATAGGTACGCATCCTCTCTTAACACCTGCTCCAACAGCCCCTGCAACTTTAAAAGCAGCTGAAGATGCCCTGATGAAAATTTATCGTGGCAAATAACGAAAAACGCAACGCCTTTCTTTAATTTTTTTATTTTTCGAGATTGTAAGAAATTATTAAATTCTTCATTGCAATTCCCCGTTGATGCCCTATGTTTAAGATAATAGACGAGAAAGCCCTAGCAACGGAGAATGGGAGGCGATTTTTATGAGCCTAAAGTTGGACTACATTTATAATTATGAGCAAAATCCGAGTTCTCTAATACCCTTACTGCAGAAAACTCAAGAAAACTTTGGCTATCTTCCAAAAGAGGCGCTTGAGGAAATTTCCAGATATTTAAGAGTTCCTTTAAGTAGGGTGTATGGCGTTGCAACATTCTATGCTCAGTTTCGATTTGAACCACTGGGCAAATATGTGATAAAGATATGCCATGGAACCGCCTGTCATGTCAATGGTGCTGTTAACATTTCTCAGGCCATAACCGAGGAGCTTGGAATTGAAGAAGGGCAAACGACGGAGGACGGTCTCGTGACATTGGAGCGTGTCGCCTGCCTTGGGTGCTGTAGCCTAGCGCCGGTCGTGATGATAAATAATAAGGTCTTCGGCAAGCTCACGCCCGAGAAGGTCAGGAAGCTGATAAAGAAGCTCAGGGAGGGAAAGCTCGATGTCTGAAATCAAGGCTATAGCAGTCGGCATGAATTCCTGCGGCATTGCCGCTGGGGCAAAGGAGACCTACGAAGCAATTAAAAAGGAGCTTGAGAAGAGGGACCTTGATGTCAAGCTCAAGATAGTTGGTTGTGTCGGCATGTGCTACCGCGAGCCCCTCGTGGACATAATCACTGACGAGGAGATAATCACATACGGTCACGTTGACCCTAAGAAAGTTCCGAAAATCATAGAGGAGCATGTTATTAGAGGGAAAACCATCGAGGAGTGGGTCGTTAAGAGGGACTGGTGGGAGAACGGCAAGAGGAAGACCTGGGATGTTGACGGCTATTTCTCCAAACAGGTCAAGATAGTGCTTGAGAACTCTGGCTACATAGATCCTGAGAGCATAGACGAGTACATTGCTGCTGGAGGTTATGAGGCGCTCAAAAAAGCCCTCAAGATGGAGCCTGAGGAGATAATAGATATTATCACCAAGTCCGGTCTGAGAGGAAGAGGTGGTGCTGGATTCCCGACCGGCCTGAAGTGGAAGTTCGCGAGAGAAGCTAAGGGAAATGAAAAATACATAATCTGCAACGCTGACGAGGGCGACCCCGGAGCGTTCATGGACCGGAATGTCCTTGAGGGGGATCCCCATCGCGTCATAGAGGGCATGATAATCGGTGCCTACGCGATTGGGGCAACGAAGGGCTTTATTTATGTGAGAGCTGAGTATCCACTCGCCATAAGGA
>JAGGTO010000065.1 GCA_021163705.1 Thermoplasmata archaeon
TCAACAAGGCCTTCAATGCCATGCTTCTTCATAAGCTCCCTCATGAATTCCTTGGAGCCCTCAATTATGGCAGCATCTTTTCTTGGACCTACAACAGGTATGCCCTTCTCCTCTAGCATATCTGCCATCCCTGCAATTAAAGGTGCCTCAGGACCTATTACCGCGAGATCCACCTTTTTGAATTTCACCCACTCAAGTTCCTTCACAAAGCTTATAGATAGAGGGCCAACAACATAATCCTCCGATAATTTTGCAATCCCTGGATTCTTGTGCGGCATAACCGCATATATCTTTGCACCACCTCTCTTCAATGCATCCGCTATGGCATGCTCTCTACCTCCAGAGCCTAAAAGCAATACCTTAGTCATTTTTCTCACCTCCAGCTTTCTCTTCCAGAAACTTCTTCACCTCCTCAGGTTTGGAGGCATCTATGCCAAAATATTCATTAAATTTTTTGGTGGTTCTCAATACTATCGTTCTTCCAGCTTTTTTTCCATATACAAATCCTCTGGCTCTCAGCTCATCCACATAATCGTAAACTCTTGAGCCAAGGATCTCCCTCAATCTGCTCTGTGTGATTGGCTGATAGTAGGCAATTATTGCTAAGGTTTTGAGAACCTCATCACTCATCTCCTTCTTACCCATCTTGTAGCCATATTCAAGATACTCTTCCTTCAACTGCATAACATACTTGTTCCCTATCCTTGCAATTTCTATGGCCCCCTCTCTCCTATCATATTCCTCCCTAAGCTTTCTCATAGCCTTGCTAACCTCCCGAGAAGTGTGACCTATGATCTCGGCAATCTCTCCTACTCTCAGGGGATTTTCGGAGGAAAAAAGGACTGCCTCTACTTTTCTCATAACCTCATCCATGATAAATGGTAAAGAGCCTGAATTTATAAACTTTCCTGAGAAAGGGAGAAAAAATAAAATTCCCCAAGTACATGCTCTTCTATGTCCTCGCATATATTTTCTCAGGATGCCCCCTCGCCTATAGGCCCGTACTCTCAGGCGGTAAGGGCTGGGGATTTCATATTTATCTCGGGTCAGCTTGGGATCAACAGGGAGGGAAAGATGGAAGAAGGAATAAAAGAACAAACTGAGAGAGCAATAAAGAATATTGAGGCCATACTCAAGGCGGCAGGCTCATCTTTGAGGGATGTGGTTCGAGTAACTGTATATCTAGCAAACATTGATGATTTTGGAGATATGAACGAAGTATATGAGAAATATTTCGGGGATATAAAGCCTGCAAGGGTCACAGTGGGAGGCTGTAAATTACCCAAGAATGCAAAAATTGAGATAGAGGCCGTTGCATACACCGGTGAGTGAGTATGGAGCTCGATGCCTATCTTCTCAAGGTAAAACTCCCTCGGGATAACCAAAAGTATCTGAGATATCTCAAAGAAAAACTTATTCCCGTATGTGTGGAAAATGAGGTGGAATGTGTTATAGAGCATCTGGATGGAAAAATTATAATATTTTCTACTTCTCAGATAATTGAATATTTGAAGAAGCTAAAAAATTTGAGAGCCATCTATCGTGTGGAGATATTTGAGAGCTACAATGCTCTCCTTCAGGCTATCAAGAAAGTTCTAAATGGAAAAAATAGTTTTGCCGTAATCTCAAAAAGCAGAACTCTTGCTGAAATGATAGGGGAAGAGCTTGTGAGAGAGCTTGGAATTGCTGTAAATCTCAAAAATCCAGAAATAAGGGTGGAAGTTGAGAAAAAAGGTAAGTATTACATACTTTACAGGGAAAACATTTATTTAAAGGATGAGAATTAAGCTCTATGAAATTCGCGGATATAGAGCGCAAATGGCAGAGAAAATGGTACGAGGATAGGATTTTTGAACCGAAGGTGGATGCTTCGCGAAAAAAATTCTTTCTCACCGTGCCCTATCCCTATATGTCTGGCTCCTTGCACATTGGGCACGGAAGAACTTTTACCACGGGAGATATAATTGCCCGCTTTAAAAGATTGCAGGGCTATAATGTCCTTTTCCCCATGGCATTCCATGTAACGGGTACTCCAGTTCTGGCTATAGCGGATGCAATTAGAGAGGGGGATGAGAGGGTTATAAATCTCTATAAGGAGTATGTGAGGATATATGAGGATGATGAGAAAAAGGTGGAGGAAATAGTTAGCTCTTTCATTGAGCCTGAGAATATAGCGAGATACTTCGCGGAGAAGACGCAGCAGGATTTCATAGGTATGGGATACAGCATAGATTGGCGCAGAAAATTCCACACTGCGGAGCCCATTTACAACAGATTTGTGGAGTGGCAATTCAAAAAATTATACGATAGGGGAGTTATAAAGAAGGGCGCGTATCCAATAACATTCAGCCCGGAAGATGGAAATCCCGTGGGAGAGGATGATATAGAGGATGGTGATATAAACAAAGTTAGCATTATGGAGTTCACAGCCATAAAATTCGAATTTGAGGATGGCTATTTGGTGGCTGCCACACTCCGGCCCGAGACAATTTTTGGCGTGACAAATATATGGCTCAATCCCAATGCGGAATATTGTCGTGTTAGGGTTGGGAAGGAGATATGGTACATATCCCGGGAAGCTTCTGAAAAACTGCAGTATCAGAAGGGGAATATTGAGGTAATAGAATGTATGAAGGGAGAGGAGCTTATAGGTAAAAAAGTTAGAGAGCCGTCGGAGGGAAGAGAGGTACCCATTCTTCCTGCGGAATTTGTGGATCCTGATAATGCCACGGGCGTGGTTTATTCTGTACCTGCACATGCCCCTTACGATTATCAGGCTCTTGAAGATTTGAAGAAGAATGAAGAGTATATGAGGCAATATAATCTCGATCCTGAAGAGGTTCGCAGAATAGAGCCCATAAAGATAATTGACATTGAGGGCTACGAAATGCCCGCCAGGGACATATGCGAGAGGATGGGCATAGAGAATCAGAACGATCCTCGTCTGGAGGAGGCAACACAGATAATCTACAGGGATGAATTTTATTCTGGTGTGCTGAACGAGAAATGTGGAAAATTTGCAGGATTGAAAATAAATGAGATAAAGGATGAAGTTAAAAAATGGCTCAGAGAGATTAATAGGGGAGATGTTTTCTACGAAACTTCCCGTAAAGCAGTCACGAGGAACGGTCATAAGGTTATTGTGGCAGTATTGCAGGATCAGTGGTTCATAGATTACACCCCAAAATGGTGGAAGGATAAAGGTCACAAGCTTGTGGATAGAATGCTATTCTATCCTGAGAAGTACAGGGATATTATGCATGGTATAATAGACTGGCTGGAGAAGAGACCATGTGCAAGAAAAAGAGGATTGGGCACGAGATTTCCCTGGGATAAGGAGTGGATAATTGAGAGCCTGAGCGATTCCACCATCTACATGGCATTCTACACGATAGCTCATATCATAAGGAGAGAGAAAATAAAGGATGAGCAATTAACAGAGGAATTCTTTGATTATGTTTTCCTTGGGCAGGGATCCCCTGAATCTCTAGCTAAAAAAACAGGAATAAGGAGAGAGGTTATAGAGGAGATGCGTTCCGAATTCACCTACTGGTATCCCAATGATATCAGGCACACGGCTCCTCCGCATCTAAGCAATCATCTTGCATTCTTTTTAATGCACCATGTAGCCATATTTCCCGAGGAGCACTGGCCAGGAGGGATTACGCTCAATGGATTGATGATTCGCGAAGGTGCCAAGATATCCAAGAGCAAGGGCAATGTGATACCCTTGGCGCATGTGGCAGAGAAATATGGCGTGGATCTCTTCCGCCTTTACTGCGCTGTGAATGCAGATTTTGACAGTGTAGTGGACTGGAGAGAGAGCGAGATAGCATCGCTTCGCAGGCGCTTCATGCAGTTCGTAACCCTTCTGGAGGAGAGTGTGAATGAATCTCCTCCTGACGAATTTACCTGGGATGACAGGTACCTACTCTCCAAATTTTACAGGAGACTTAAGGAGAGCATCAAGATGATGGATAAATTCAGGATAAGAGATGCCATGCTCAACATGCTCTTCCATTTCATAAACGATATTAAGGATTATGAGAAATTTGCAGGAGAGGAGAGAAGGAGGAAGATAATCAGGTACATAATGGATGACTGGCTTTTAATTCTCTCGCCTGTTATACCTCACATATGCGAAGAGTACTGGCACAGGATCGGGCATGATACCTATATCTCCCTTGAGAAACTCCCGAGGGTAAAAGAGGAGTTCATTGATGATAAAATAGAGGCTGAGCGGGATTACATAAACAGAATAATGGAGGATATACAGGAGATACTCAAAGTGACTAAGATTGAGCCTGAGAAAATTTACATTTACACCGCAGAACCTTGGAAATGGGAGATATTCCACGCTATAAAAGATGCCTCACCTAAAGAAGCAATAAAGATTGCAATGGGTGTGAGAAAAGATAAGAGCACGGCGGATTTTGTGAAGAGATTACTCAA
>JAGGTO010000053.1 GCA_021163705.1 Thermoplasmata archaeon
AAAAAAGAGATTGCTGTTACTTGCCCTTTATTTTTTCTCCGTATTCATAGCCTTTTATGAAAGCTTTCTCATTCATCTCCAGAAATCTCTTAGGGATACGCTCTTCTATAGCCTTCCACATGGCATCTTTTGATACCACACCTGTTATGGCTGTAAAGAATCCAAGCATTACAATATTCGCCACAATTGGATTTCCTATTTCCTCGGCGAATCTTGTGGCGGGTATTTTATACACCTTGTAATCCTTTACCCTCTCATCAGGCTTTACAAGATCCTCATCTATGAGAAGTATTCCACCCTTTTTAAGCTTGTAAAGATAATCCCTGTAAGCACTTTGACTCATCAGGACAAGATAATCTGCATTTATTACCTGGGGATAATTTATTTTTTCATCGGAAATGACCACTTCACTTGTGCTTGCTCCTCCTCTTGCCTCTGCACTGTAATCCTGGGTAAATGTGCTCTCTTTTCCATCATATATGGCCGCTGCCTTGGCTGTAATGTATCCTGCAGTTATTATACCCTGTCCGCCAAGCCCTCCAAATTTTATCTCAATTCTCATTTTTGAGCCCTCCTTAGAAGTTCTTCATATCTCTCTTCATATGTGGGTATACCCTGAACATCTCTAAACACCCCTACCACTATCTTTCCATTGTATGTAAGCTCCATCTCTTCTGCAGTTGCATCATCCTTTCTTATGGAGAATTTCCTGAAATATTCCATCATATCCAGGGGATTCTTCATCTCGTTTCTCCTTCCATACACTGTCGGGCACTGAGAAATAATCTCTATGACTCTGAATCCTTTTCTGTGAAGAGCAGTGTATATAGAGTTCTGAAGCTGCATGAGATGATATGTTGTCCACCTTGCCACATATGGAACACCAAGGGATATGGCAAGATGAGGTATGTTAAATGGCCTGTCCGGATTTCCATAAGGTGTGGTGGTTGTATAAGCCCCAGTTGGCGTGGTTGGACCATGCTGTCCTCCAGTCATACCGTATGTGAAGTTGTTAACTGCAATAACAAGAATATCATGGTTCCTTCGCGCTGCATTTATGAAATGATTACCGCCTATGGCAAATAGATCCCCATCTCCGCTGAATACCACAACATTGAGCTCCGGTCTTGCAAATTTTATACCCGTAGCGAAGGGTATAGCTCTACCATGCGTTGTGTGGAAAGAGTCAACATTCACATATCCGGCAGTTCTTCCTGTACACCCTATACCAGAAACTACCACCAACTTATTGGGATCCATCTTTGCCCTTATGAATGCCCTCAGAAATGCATTTAGTACAATACCTATACCACATCCAGGGCACCATACATGGGGCAATCTATCAGTTCTCAATAATTCTTCTACTTTCTCTCGAAGTATTTCCATTGTTGTCTTCTTTTTTTCACTCATTTTTTATACCTCCTCAAAGCATGAAGTATCTCCTGAGGAGTATGAAGCTCCCCACCCATCTTGGGAAGCAGCTCCACCTTATTATCAGCATATTCCCTCACCACATGATATATCTGTCCATAGTTTATCTCTGCAACTATATAATCCACAGAGTACTTCTCAATGTATTTGTATGGAAACGGCCATATTGTGATTGGTCGAAGTAATCCAGCTTTTATTCCTTCATTCCTGGCAGCATCCACAGCAGTTCTCACAGCCCTTGCATTGCTTCCCATTGCCACCACAATAACATCCGCATCCTCTGTTCTATACTCCTCTACCTTCCATATTTTCTCCTGATGCTTTCTTATCTTCTCGTTTAGTCTTCTCACAAGCCTCTCCTGAGCTTGAGGTGTGAGTTCGGGATATCCCTTCTCATTATGAGTAAGACCGGAAGCGTGGATCTTGTATCCATCTCCTATCCTTGGCATCGGAGGGATGAGATCCTCATCAGCTTCATAAATAAGTTGCTCTCCTGGAGGTTTTGTGGGTCTTTTTCTTTCCACTCTCTCCACACTGTCTTCAGGAGGAACATATATTTTCTCGTACATATGGGCAAGCATTGCATCTAGAAGGAACATTACGGGAACGCGATACCTCTCAGCCGAGTTGAATGCATCAAGCATGAGATCAAATGTTTCCTGCACGCTATCAGGATAATAGGAGATTATTTCATAGCTCCCATGAGAGCCCCACCTGGCCTGCATAAAATCTCCCTGAGAAACCAATGTTGGCAGGCCTGTGGATGGTGCACCCCTCATTGCATTAACCACAACTATTGGTACTTCCGTCATTACAGCTAGGCCAATATTTTCATTCATAAGGGATATGCCAGGACCCGATGTTGCTGTCATGGCCTTTTCACCGGCCCAAGAAGCTCCTATGATAGCAGCTATTGAACCAATTTCATCCTCCATCTCTATAAATTTACCTCCCACCTGGGGCAGGCGTAGGGCCATTCTCTCTGCAATCTCACTGCTTGGTGTAATAGGATATCCAGCATAGAATCGGCAACCTGCAAATATTGCACCCTCGGCAACGGCTATATCTCCACTCCAGAAATAATATCCTGGCTTCATTTTATCTCCTCCACAATTAATGCAAAATCTGGGCAGAATAATTCGCAAAGGTGGCAGGCAATACAAACCTTATTGGGAGGGTCCTCTTTCAGCTCTGGGGGATGGTATCCCTTTTCATTGAGCTTGGGGGACACAACAAGAACCTTTGTAGGACAATAGCTTATGCAGTACCAGCAACCCTTGCATCTCTCTTCAATTATTTTTACGGTGCCTCTTTTTTTGGGCGGGGGTTTATTTTCAGCCAATTTTTTCATCCTCCTGCTATATATTTGAGTGTGGAGGATATCACACCTTATATAAAAAATCTTACGGTTTAAAAATAAAACTTTTAAAAGAATCAAAGCTCCCTTGAAAAAGCGGCCAGAGCCTCACAAAATCATGAGGGTTGCTCGCATCTTGTGATGCTCATTTATCCCCAAAATAAAAATAAGGGAAGAGGGTAGAGGGAGAAACCGTAGGTGTCTCCTCGTAGGTACCCCTTCTGAGGGTTTAGAAAGGGGGCGAAGCCCCCTTCGTAAGGGCATAGGTATTCCTTTCTAAGAAAAAGAAGAAGGAAACATTTAAAAATTTATATATCAAAAAGGAGGGTGATATAACCCTCTTTTTCATCTATCTTCAGTTGATGATATGTGACTGCCTTTATCTCTGTTTTAATCCCATGCTTCTCTCGGTTATAAGGTTCCCCCCAGCATATGGCTTTTAAAGAGAATTCTTTATCTTTTTGGATATTCACATTAAACTTTCCCATAACAAATAGCTCGGTAGAGAAAACATAAAGGAGTTCTGAGAGCCAATCTACCAATAAATCTTCCAAGGTAGAAGCGGAAATGGATACCTTAACTTTTCTTATGGGCTCTATTTTTTCCGCATAAATCATTATATCAAACATGGCATAGGCCGCTTTTTCAAACATTTCCTCTAATGTTCTACCTCTCACTATTATACCAACATCGGCAGTGTGATCAAATATTTCGTAATCCTTTTCCATGCCCTGAAAAAGATTTGTGAGAATTTAAATTTTTACTTAAATCATCGAATGTACGAAATTCAAACTGAAATTCAGAGTAAGTTTAAAAAGCGATGATTTTATTTGCATCAACTTTTGCAATTTTTGCGGGAGTAAGTCACGGCAATGAAACTGTAAAAATACGCACACTTGGAGATGCGGGGAGAGTACTTTATGTCTACGGTGATAACAAGAGCCTTGCAGATGACTGGCGCCAGTATCTCATGGAAGAGGAGAGGTAAACGCACCCTCACAAGGTGTGTGGAGACTCAAGCACATGTGGAATACAATAACCTCTTCTGATGACTGGGGAAATGTCCTCATACCAGAGTTGAATCCAGTAATACTGATACTCATTGCAATAATTGCAAGAAAGAGAAAGTAATTTTCTCCTTTTTTACTTATTGAAATCTGTGAAAAACGCTTAAATTGGGGAGTTTAGAAAGAGGAAACAAACAACGGAGCGAAGCGGAGTTGCGAGCAAGCCTTCCTTTCGGGAAGGCGACGCATAGGTGCCCCTTCGTGGGGGTTTAGAAAGGGGGCGAAGCCCCCTTCGTAAGGGAAGAGGGTAGAGGGAGAAACGAGCATCGTAAGATGCGAGCAAGCCTTTCCGTTAGGAAAGGCGTTGCCGTAGGTGTCTCCT
>JAGGTO010000113.1 GCA_021163705.1 Thermoplasmata archaeon
ATTGTTAAGAATTTTATAAAGGGAGAAAATGCATCCATCATCTATTCTTGTCCCTGCATAAAAGCTGCGAGCAGTTTCATCAGGGAAATTTTGCTTTTTATCTCAACCTTTCCAAAAATTCCAGGAGATGCATTATAGCCCATAACTGCCACATCCTCCCCATCATACTTCAATATCAACGTTTTTTTCTTTGCTTTGAGCATCTTTCCAGCTTCATTAAGCATTTTCAGGCCATCTCTTAAACTTCCCATACTCCCAGCTAGCATATTTTTCAATTTATGCGGAGCATATATATCCACTATTATTCTGTCACGAGAGATCTCTATCCTGTTATCTGCGATTTTTATCACAAGAGAGCCAGAAAAAATAAAGTTTTGCGCATCAAGAAATTTTTCGAAAAATAGGAAAAAATTCATTATACTCATTCTTTTTTCAGAGGCATAATTCGGATCTTTATCGAGCCGTCCAGTGTGAGTTTGTTGAAGGATAACTCTATCTCAGTTTTGCAGCCCCCAAGTTTTTTTACAATATTACCCAGCTCCACCCTGCGCTGTTTTCTCAGCTCTTTAAACTCATTTAAAATCTTGCTAAGCTGCTCTACTGTTTCTTTGCTTATAACAATTTTGAACTCATCTTTACCAATCTCTTCTTCTGTCATCTTTAAATCACCTCATATATTCACTAGTGTTCATAGTATTTATGTTTTGGGAAAACTGAAGCATCTCTGACAGTAAATATGAGAAAAATATAAAATCACTTTTGAAGGCTTCTGTAAAGCTTCTTAAGCTTCTGCATCTGTGCCTTTCTATTATACTTCTCTCTTGCCGCTCTCAACCCATTCTTTCCAAGCTCTTCTCCTCTTTTCTTTATCTCCTTTATAGCTTCCACAAGCTCATCCACATCGCCAAACTCTACGGCAAGACCGCATCTCTCCTGCTCCACGATTCTTGCAGCCGCGGTGCCCTTGCTCACTATCACAGGCACGCCTGCAGCCATGGCCTCAAATACCTTTACGGGGGTGCTGAGCCTATCGTATCTTTTATTCGGGTTATTGAGCACTATTATCACATCTGCGAGCTTTGTGTATCTGGGTATATCCTCGGCTCGAACCCAGCCTATGTACTTTATTCTCTTTTCTCCTTCAATCATGCTCAGAACCTCATCCCTGTATGGGCCATCGCCGCCAATAACAAGGTTCACCTCGCTCTTTTTCACAGCCTCTATCAACATGCGGAGAAACTCGATCTGCCTGAATATGCCGATATACACTACTGTAAAGTCATGTAATCCAAGCCTGTGGCGAAGTTCCTCCATGTTCACCATGTAATCTTCCGGGTCTTTGCAGTTCATAACCACGGTGCCATGTACACTAAAAAGTCTGCCTAGTGCATCGTTCGCATATATCACACTATCTGCAAATCTGAGCAGGGCTCTGTGCAGCAAATCCACAGATAGTGCTACGGGCCTGGGCACGGACTCTGCAATCATTGAGCCATAGTCATCATGCATATCGTAGACCAGCGGCACTTTTCTTCTCCTTGCCATAAATATTCCAAGCGGCAGGGTGTCGAAATCGTGGGCATGCACTGCATCAAAATTTAAGGTTCTACTTCTTCTAAGTGCCCCTATGTAGAATCTAATTAAACCCGGAAGAAATTCACTTGCTTTTCCATAGCCACCACGCACAGCAATTCTCACCACTCTTATGCCCCGAACTCGTTCTTCTGGAGGAAATTTCAGCTCTCTGTCCCATGCAAGAATTGTAACTTTATAGCCCTCCTCTGATAGAGCTTGAGCCTCTTCATAAACCCTCGGATCGGGCCTGAATGGATTTGAGAGGAGCATCAGCACTTGCAACTCAATCTCCTCGTCCTATCGCAACGTACTTCACCTTTTTCGGGCTTACTGTTCTACGCCCGTCTACCACAAGCTTGAGACTTGGAAAGGAATCAAAATCCAGCTTTTTGAACTCTTCCCAGTCCGCCTGGATTATCACAATATCTGCGCTGCGAACAGCATTCTCGGCACTATCTGCATACTCAATATGGGGTATAAGTTTTCTGAAATTCTCCATGGCCTTGGGGTCGTAGCCTATAACTCTCGCACCTCTTTTGAGCAGCTCTTCCACAATTATTACAGCACGGGTCTCTCTTATATCATCCGTGTTGGGTTTAAATGCGAGCCCTAAAACTGAAACTTTTGCATCCTTAAGCGGGCCGTAATGTTTCTCTGCCAGTTCCACCACGTGTCTGGGCATATAATCATTAATTTTGAGCACATCCTCCAGCAATCTGGGTTCGTATCCTACTCTTTTGGCCAGAGAGATTAGTGCTTTCACATCCTTGGGGAAACAGGAGCCGCCAAATCCTGCACCTGCATTCAGAAAATGGGGAGAGATGCGGTGGTCCATGCCAACACCCTTCATCACTTCGTACACATCCACCCCGATTCTCTCGCAGATGTTGGCGATTTCGTTGGCAAATGAAATCTTCACTGCAAGAAACGCGTTGCTTGTGTATTTTATCATCTCTGCCACCTTTATCTGTGTGCGTAGGATGGGTGCATTGAGAGGACGATACAGCGATTCAAGTACATCACCGCTTCTCTTATCCCGCTCTCCAATAACAATACGGTCTGGATGGAAGGTATCGTGAATGGCCAGCCCCTCTCTCAGAAACTCAGGATTCATAGCCACTCCAAATTCTCCCTGTTTAAGAGAGCTCTCCTCTTCCAGAATGGGAATTACAAACTCCTCAGTGGTTCCCGGCACAACAGTGCTCTTCACCGCTACTATCTGCCCATTTTTCAATCTTTTCCCAATTTTTCTTGCAGCATTTTCCAGATATTTTGTCTCCATGCTCCCATCCTCCCGGGATGGAGTGCCCACGCATATGAATATCACATCAGCATCTTCAATCTCATACTCCCTCGTTGCACGAAGATTTTTACCTGCATGCTTCTTTAATAGCTCTTCCGCTCCCGGTTCGTAGATAGGACATATTCCCTTGTTTATTTTCTCCACCTTATCCTCATCTACATCTATGGCAAGAACATCGTGACCCAACTCGGCAAAGAGTAACGCAGTGGTCAATCCAACATAGCCAGTGCCCACAACTGCAATTTTCATACCCTTAAATCTGCAAACCTATATATAGAGTTATTTCCTTCGTACCTCTATGAAAGCTGTGATCCCGGCAGCGGGACTCGGAACAAGAATGCTTCCTGTAACCAAAACTCAACCCAAGGAGATGCTTCCAATACTCAACAAGCCCGCAATACACTATGTGGTGGAGGAGGCCGTCAATTCGGGATGCGAGGACATTCTTATCATCACCGGACGCACAAAAAGAGCTATAGAGGATTATTTTGACCGCAGCCCTGAGCTTGAAGAATTCCTGAGAAAAAAGGGAAAAGAAAGGGAGCTAGAAGAGATAAGAAAGATCTCCGAGATGGCAAATATAATGTATATTCGCCAGAAGGAGCCCCTGGGTCTTGGGCATGCTATAATGCTTGCGGAGAAGTTTGTGGGTAATGAGCCTTTTGTGATACTTCTTGGTGATGATATAATTATTAATGATGAGCCAGCCACAAAAACCTTAATGGATATTTATACCCAAACTGGAGATCCTGTCATAGGGGTTATAAAAGTACCCCTTCAAGAAACCAGCAAATACGGAATAGTGAAAACCTCCAGCATAAGCAACCCGCCAGTCTATGTGGTAGATGATCTCGTTGAAAAACCAAAACCCGAGGAAGCACCATCAAATCTTGCTATTGTTGGAAGATACCTTCTCACTCCAGAGATATTCACCTACCTCAAGAATATAAAGAAGGGAAAGGGAGGTGAGTATCAGCTCACAGATGCCCTGAAGCTCTTCTCATTCTCCCGTAGATTGCTAGCTGTGGAGGTCAAAGGTGAGCGTCTGGATATAGGCTCACCAAAGTCGTGGCTGGAGGCAAATATATTTATGGGTAAAAGAATGGAATTACTCTGAGAATTGGTAACCTTTCTCCTTCATAAACCAGCCAAGCTCTCTCTCAACAAGCTCTATCTCTTCCTTGCTCAGATCTCTTTTCCATCTTCCAGAGTGGCTCTTGCTGAGATCCATCTTTAGCATATTTACATCAAACCCAATACCCAGAAAATCACAAATTCTTTTAAGTACAGACTCTTTATCTTTAACTAGATCCTCCAGTGCTATCTCCAGATAGCTTTCCCTGGGCATGTTCTTCTTCTCTTCCTCCCATTTCATAAGTGTGCCTTTTATAATAGGTACCGCATCCTGCGCGCTATTTCCACCCCAGGCATGCCTCTTAAAAGAGCTCACCACATCTCTGGGATCTCTGTAGATGTGGATGAATTTCATCTCCGGAAATAGATCCTTGAGGAATAATACATGGTTTATATTTGTGGGGGTGTGATCCACTATTATTCTTGCATTGAACCTATTGGCTGCTTCAACCATTATTCCCTCCACAAACTGCCTTGTAATCTTTAAGATCTCCCGATACTCAAAGCGCCTTGTTACATACATCCTAGGGCCAATCTCTGTGCTGTAACCCTGCCAGTAGCCAGCGTATTCTCTTATAATAATTTTGCTCAAGAGCTCCTTTAACAATATCTCGAATTTATCACGGGAGATGAGCACAGAGAAGGGCTGAGTTTTGTAATCAAAAAATTCCTCATCCTTCCACTTACCATCTATGGTGAAATAATATCTGGGTGGAGCTATATGTAATTTTGGATATATCTTGCCCGCTCCAATTTTATATAGATATCTCAGTTTTGAAGGATAGAGCTCCTTCATAAGCTCTTTAAATTTCAAAACAGCATAGTGCCCATGATACTGGTCCCAATTGATGGAAAGGGCCTGCACCAAATTTACAACTCCATGGGGATCCACGATGAATCTTGATTCAAAGGGTATGGTGAATATATCCCTGTGAAGAGATAGTGTTCTTCCAAGAACAGTAGTCCCACATCTTCCCGTGCCCCCTATGAAAAGAGGAAGCAAGGACATCACACCCTTAAAGATCTTTTTTCCTTAGCACTTTGCATGGCCTTTTCTATCATCTCAACAGCTCTGAGCCCCACATACATATCGGCCTCGGGTTTCTTCCCCTTCTTTATGGATTCTACGAAATCCAGAAGCTCTGCCTTCAGAGGCTCTATGTAAGGGACCCTCTTTGTAAACTCTCCTTCATTCTTCACACTCTCATCAACAATAGCAGAATCGTAGATAACAATCTCATCGGGTTTTAGATAATCTATTTTTGCAGTGCTCTGAGTCCCCACAACTATGAGCTCCCTTATCTTCTTTCCTATGGGGAAATTCCAAGATTCCTTGATATATCCTGCAGCCTTGGAGAAGCGCATAAATATGAAAGCCTCCTCCTCAATATCCTTCACATAGTTACTGGTGGTTATGGCAAATATCTCCTTGGGATCCTCCTCAAGAAGATATGTATAGATATCCACATCATGGATGGCCAGAGCTAAGAGCACTCCCATATCTCTGCGGGGATAGCGAAGTGACAATCTCCGAGTATGCAGAGTTATAACATCTCCTATGCTGCCCCTTTTTATCATGCGTTTGAGTTCAACAAGAGCGGGATGATAGCGGAATATATGGCCCACCATGAGTATCCTATTTTCCTTCTCAGCTATGGATATTAGGTCCCTGCATTCCTTACTGTTCTCGGCCATGGGCTTTTCCACGAGCACATGCTTGCCCTGGAGCATGGCATTCTTGGCCAATGAATAGTGACTTGGAGTTGAGGATGCAATATCCACGGCGTCTATATCCTCCCTCTCCATAACCTCTCTTGGATCAGTGGAATAGGAAAATCCAAAATCCTTTGCTAGGGGCTTCACAGCATCCTCGTTAATGTCGCATAGAATAACATCCTCTATTTTTCCCTCATCCTTAAGCTCTCTCCAAACCTTTGCATGGTTTCTGCCCCAATAGCCTGTACCAATCAGTGCAATCTTCATCTTAATCACCTGTAAAACTCTACCACTTTATTGGCTATAAATTCTGCGTCTTCATCCTCCATAAACGGATGCATAGGAAGAGAGAGTATCTCATCCACGATTTTTTCAGTCACAGGCAGTTTCACAGGCTCTACAATCTTCTTAATGGCAGGTTGCAGATGCACTGGTATCGGATAGTATAATCCGGTGGCTATTCCATTCTTTTTCAAGAACTCTCTTAACTCGTCTCTCCTCTCTGCTCTAATTGTATAAACATAATACACATGTCGGGCCCAGTCTTTGACTCTCGGAGTTATAACTACATCTTCAAGAATATCATTGTAAATTTTTGCAATGTCATTTCTCCTTTTAATCCAGTTCTCCAGATGTTTGAGCTGTATCCTGCCTATAGCTGCCAGAATTTCGCTCATCCTAAAATTGTAACCTAGATACTCATGCTCATACTTCTCTCTCCTACCCTGATCATGCAGAATCTGTATGAGCTCTCCAATCTCTTCGTTATTTGTTACAGCCATTCCCCCATCTCCAGCGACAGTCATCACCTTAGATGGGAAGAATGAAAACGCTGCTGCATCACCAAAATTGCCCACCTTCTCCCCATAATACATTGCACCATGGGCCTGGGCACAGTCTTCTATCAGATAAATGTCCCTTTCATCAGCCAGCTCTCTCAAGGGCTTGATATCCGCAGGATGCCCGTAAAGGTGCACCGCAACTATCGCCTTGGTTTTCTCTGTTATCTTCTTGCGAACCTCCTCTACATTGAGAGTGTAGGCATCTTCGTCAATATCCACAAATACGGGTCTGGCACCCATATGCATCGCCGGAGTTACCGTCGCTATAAATGTATGTGAGGGCGTTATGAACTCTGCACCGTTTTTTATGCCCAGCGCATCGTAGATAAGCCAGAGCGCTGTTGTACCAGAGCTTGTGGTAACTGCCTTTTTCACACCCAGATAATCTGCAAATTCCTCCTCAAAGGCCCTGGCCTGGGGACCTTTGATATAGCGCTTCGATTTTATAACTTCAACTGCCGC
>JAGGTO010000015.1 GCA_021163705.1 Thermoplasmata archaeon
AAGGATTTGCTACTTCGAGGATTTGGTGGTGTGCCCGGGAAGATTAATGCAAAGCCACCGAAGCATCTGGATACTGCGGTGGCACAGATTATAAATTTTCTGGGCACAATGCAGATGGAGTTTGCAGGCGCTCAGGCGTTCAGCAGTGTGGATACCTATCTTGCACCATTTATAAGACAGGATAAACTTACATACAGGGAAGTTAAGCAGAATATGCAACGCTTGATTTACGGGTTGAACATACCCTCCAGATGGGGCTCGCAAACACCGTTCACCAATTTCACCTTTGACCTTGTGCCCCCGGAGGATTTGGGGAAAGAGCACGCGGTTATCGGGGGAAAAGAATTAAGCAATACATACGATGAGTTTCAGGATGAGATGGACATGCTCAACCGTGCGTTCATGGAGATAATGATGGAGGGGGATGCGAATGGGAGGATATTCACATTTCCCATACCCACCTACAATCTTCTCCCTGAATTTGATTGGGAGAGCGACATCGCATCTCTTCTTTTCAAGATGACCGCAAAGTACGGAACGCCATATTTCCAGAACTATATAGGGAGTGATTTGGACCCGAGGAGCATAAGGGCCATGTGCTGTCGTCTGCAACTGGATATCAATGAGCTAAGAAGGAGGGGCAATGGATTATTCGGCTCAGGAGAGCTCACAGGCTCAATAGGTGTGGTGACGATAAATCTCAATCGTCTGGGCTACGAAGCAAGGGATGAAGATGAGTTCTTCGAACTGCTACGGCATTACATGGACCTTGCAAAAGAGAGCCTGGAGATAAAGAGGCGTATAATCAAAGAGAATCTGCGCCGCGGACTGCTGCCCTTCACAAAGATATATCTCGGGCACTTTAACAACCATTTCTCAACGATAGGACTTATAGGCATGCACGAAGCCCTGATGAATCTCTTCGGATACGGGATATACGAGAAAGATGGTTTAATCTTCGCTATTAAAACTCTCAAGTTCATGAGGGAGATACTCAGGCATTATCAGGAGGAAACGGGGAATCTGTACAATCTGGAGGCAACGCCTGCGGAGGGGGCATCGTATCGTCTTGCCCGCCTGGACAGGGAGATGTATCCCGACATATATGTCTCGGGAGAGGATGAGCCTTATCTGACAAATTCCACATGGTTGCCTGCGGATTACAAGGTGAGCATTATAGAGGCGTTGGCGCATCAGGAAGTTCTGCAAACCCTCTACACTGGAGGAACTGTGTTCCACACATACATAGGGGAAAGAATAAGTGCTGAGAGCGCGAAGAATCTGGCAAGAAAAATTGCGACAAATACAAAGATTCCATATTTCACCATAACACCAACATTCTCCATCTGTCCCGAGCATGGATATATACCCGGAGAGCATTTCGAATGTCCATACTGCGGAAGAAAAACTGAGGTGTATTCCCGTGTTGTTGGCTATTTTAGACCTGTAGAAAACTGGAATCGTGGCAAGAAGGAGGAATTCAGGATGCGTGTAGAATTCAATCTCAATGCCATGGAGGGACGCTGGAAAGTCTACAGGGATATAGCGAAAAGTGTTGCAACTCCATCGGTAACGGACATAAGCACGGAGAAGAAAGAAAATGTGCAGTTGATACTGATGTGACTGCAATGCTAATCGCAGGGTTCATGCCTGAATCCTTTGTTGACTGGCGTGGAAAAATTGTTGCAACGATATTTACCTACGGCTGTAATTTCAGGTGCCCCTTTTGCCATAATTATACACTCGTCACCGAGAAGCCTGAGAGGTTGATGAGCCCAGAAGAAATTATTGAGAAAGTAGAGAATCTTAAGGAGTGGATTGATGGTGTATGCATCACAGGTGGAGAGCCCATGCTCCATGAGGATATTGTGGAGTTCATAAAGGAACTGAGCAGAATAACGCAAGTAAAATTAGACACCAATGGTTCATTTCCAGATAGATTGAGAGAGGCTCTTCCATATGTTTCCTATGTTGCCATGGATATTAAGGCACCCAAAGAGAGATATGAGGAGCTTGCAGGAGCGAAGGTGGATATTTCAAAGATTGATGAAAGCATACAGATAATAAAGAATAAGGCCAGAGATTACGAATTCAGGACAACAGCAGTGCCAGTGCTCAGCAAGGAAGATTTCAGGAAAATTGCAGAATGGCTATCGGAGGCAAAGAGGTATGTGATACAGCAGTACTCCACACAGGGAGGCACACTCAGAAGGGAGTATGCGAAACTGAGACCATACAATATTGAATTTCTCCAGGAGATATGCAGAGAGATAAAACCGAGTTTCAGAGAATGTCTGGTGGCGAATCTGTGAGCATGTTCACAATTTCAAAAATATCATCTATTTTTTCTATTCTGTAATCCCCGCTTCCATTCCCAATGCGCACGGTTATGCAGCCTGCCTTCTTACCTGCGATTATATCGTAGTCGTAATCACCCACAACGAGGCATTCATCGCCACGCACACTATATTTGGAGAGAAGGTGGAAAATCGCCTCAGGGCTTGGTTTTGGCTCAAAGCCATCATCACGGGTGATTATGTCATCAAATTCCTGGGCATATTTCCCAAGGATACGCATCGTAGCTTTTTTTGAATTTCTCGTGAGCACTGCTATTTTTATCCCCCTTGATTTGAGATCTTCCAAAATTTTGGGGAGAGAATCCACTATTCTTGCATGCTCCGCTCTTCTCATTTCTTCCTCTTCGAGAATTTTAACATATTTTTCACCCTTTTCCCGGAGGAATTCATAGAGATGTGGGGGATTCTCTTTACTTCCAATCCTCTCAAGCACTCTTTTTCTCACCTGGGAAAATGGAATATCGTTGATCACGATGGTTTCATCCAGATCGAAGATGACGAGGCGGAGCATCGTTGGGAAATGTTCTTGGAACTATATATTTTATTTCTCAGGGTATAAGGGAAATGTAGATTCTTTTGTTTTTTCTCCCTTTGCTTTCATATTTATCAAGCTTTATTTTTCCTATTTCTTTGATATTGCGAACATGGGTGCCCCCATCTGCCTGAAGATCGAAGTTTACAATTTCAACCACCCTAATCCTTTCATATTTCTCGTATAATCTTGGATTTACTCTTTTTAGTTCAGGTCTTCTCTCAAATTCCTCCTTGGTAATATAGTACCATCTTACCTCCAGTCCCTTCTCTATGACTTTATTGCTCTCTTCAATTATCTGCAATGCGAGATCCTTACTCATGTTCTCGAAGGAAAGATCTATTCTTGCCCTTCCCTCGTAGAGCTGGTTGCCTGTGATTATCACTCCAAAATCTTTGTAGGCAACCCCCGAGATTACATGCACAGAGGTATGGGTTCTCATTATTTTGTATCTTCTATCCCAGTCTATGATTCCGTGAACCTTCTCTCCCGGGGAGGGTAGTGGTCCCTCTATTATATGCAAAGCATCCTCTCTTCTCATCCCCACAACTTTGCATTCTTTTCCTCCAAAAAATAGACTTCCACTATCATAGGGTTGTCCACCACCTCCTATGTAGAAGGCTGTGCGATCTAAAATAACCCCATTATCTTTAACTTCCAGCACGGTGGCATTAAATTCTTTGATATAAGAATCCTCCAGATAAAGCAGTTCAGTTCTCATACACCTAAATTAATTCAAAAGGATTTAAAGATTTAGCTTTCACTCTTTGATCAAATTGGGATTAAAATTATGAAGATAATGATTTGAATAATAAAGATTTAGAGTGCTAAACTAAATCATTTTAAAAGAGCTTTGTAATTAAATATTTTTCAAATAGATAAAGGATAAAAATTAATATATTCATTATCTATTACTCTTAGAAAGAATTTAAGTGGAGTGATTAAGATGTGTGTGAGAGAGCACTTAGTATATGCAAGCATGGCAATTGCCATGCTTATAGCATTAACGGCATTTACAGCAATTTCAGATGATGCATTTGGCATGGAAACCACAAACTGGGCATCAGAAGTGAAGAATCCAGACACCTTTGTGTGGGATACAATAGGTGATCCTCAGACACTGGATCCAGCCGAATGTTATGATGATGTTAGTTCCTCCATAATATACAATGTGTATGATAGGCTTGTTACCTACAAAGGCTCAGATAGCAAGACAGTATATCCCTCCCTGGCCACAGATTGGAGTGTTGATTCCTCCGGTAAAATATGGACATTCCATCTTCGCAAGGGTGTGAAATTCTCCAATGGTGATCCATTCAATGCAGAAGCTGTAAAATACTCATT
>JAGGTO010000147.1 GCA_021163705.1 Thermoplasmata archaeon
TCTGGGAATTTTTCGAATTCGCCTCAGACCTTCTGTTTGGAACACATGCACAGCTGAACAATACGGATACCATGCTCGACCTCTTTTTCGATTTCATCGGTGGGATAATCGTTGCGATTCCTGGAGCAATATACCTGCAGCATACCACTCCCAGGAGGTTCGGGATGGAGCTTGGAGAGGAGATGGGGCTCAAAATAAAGAAGAGATGAAAACCACTTGCCCTTAATTCTTAGTGCGAGTGGGTATCCTGCTTTGACTAGAATTACGAGATTCGATCCCTTAGGCAGCTAAGCGTTAAATTAGAAAAATATATTATTGCGGTGGGCTTATACCCATTCATGAAAACATCCAGAATATCGGGCTTCTACAATCTCAGCATTGAAGAAAGACTGAAAATTGTGAAGGATTTCGCAGAACTGGACGAGGAGGAGGTAAAATTACTGAAGGAGGAGCATTTGCCCTTGGAGCTTGCAGATAGAATGATTGAGAATGTGATAGGCGAAATGGAGCTTCCCTTGGGAATTGCAACCAACTTCAAGATTAATGGAAAGGATTATCTCATTCCCATGGCCATAGAGGAACCGAGCGTGGTGGCAGCGGCAAGTCATGCGGCAAAGCTTGCAAGACCTGGAGGAGGTTTTTTCACTTCATCCACAGAGCCAATTATGATCTCACAAATTCAGGTTGTTGGTCTCAGCAATCCTCACTTCGCAAAGATGCAGGTTCTAGAGCAAAAGGATGAGCTAATACGCATTGCGAATGAGCAGGATCCTGTGCTAATAAAAGTGGGTGGAGGATGCAGGGATATAAAGGCGAGAGTGATAGAAAGTAATATGGGACCGATGCTCATCGTGCATTTGCATGTGGATGTTCGCGATGCCATGGGTGCCAATGCGGTGAATACCATGGCCGAAGCTCTCGCTCCATACATAGAAGATATAACCGGTGGAAAGGTATATCTTCGCATTCTCAGCAACCTTGCAATATATCGTCTCGCAAGGGCAAGAGCAGTCTGGAAGAAAGATGTCATAGGGGAGGAGACTGTTAAGGGAATATTGTATGCCTATGAATTTGCTCGTGTGGATCCATTCCGCGCTGCGACGCACAATAAGGGGATTATGAATGGAATAGACGCTGTGCTTATAGCAACGAGCAATGACTGGCGTGCTGTGGAAGCCGGAGCGCATGCTTTTGCAGCCATGGATGGATGGTACACCTCGCTAACACATTACGAAGAAGATAAGAATGGGAATCTTGTAGGCACCATAGAATTGCCTCTGGCGGTGGGGATAATTGGAGGCGCGACGAGCACGCATCCAAAGGCCAAAATTGCAAGAAAGATTTTAGGTGTGAAGACAGCAAGAGAGTTTGCAGAAATTCTTGCAGCTGTGGGCTTAGCCCAAAATTTTGCTGCTCTAAGGGCATTAGCCACGGAGGGTATTCAGAAAGGTCATATGAGTCTACATGCGAGGAACATAGCTGTCATGGCAGGTGCCAGGGGAGAGGAGATAGATAAAGTGGCAGATATCTTAGTGAAGGAGGGAAAAGTTCGGCTTGATAGAGCAAAGGAAATTCTGGAGAAATTAAGGAAGGATTGAAATGAGGGTGGAAAAAAGAGAGGTACTATTTGAAGGAGAGCATATCAGGATAAGGAAAGACTATATCCCACAGGGTGCTTGGGAAACTGTAGAGTTGAAAAGATATAAAAGAAGTGCAATAGTACTTGCAGTTACAGAAGAGCAAGAGCTTATTCTTGAGAAACACTACAGGTTTCCTGTGGATTCTTATGTTATTGAGCTCCCTGCAGGTTTGGCAGAGGAGGATGAAGATGTTGAGCATTGTGCTAGGAGAGAGCTTTTAGAGGAGACTGGCTACCAAGCAAATACCCTCATTCATTTATTTTCTGGTTTTTTATGTCCAGGATTAACCTATATTGAGGCACACTATTTTTATGCACCGAATGTGAAATATATAGGTATGAGAAATTTAGAACCCACAGAAGATATTGAGATCCTAAAAGTGCCTCTCTCAAATGTAATAGATTTTCTTTTGAATCTACCGGAAGATGTAAAATTTGGTGTGAATGTTCTTAGCGGGTTGTATGCCCTTGAGAACTATTTGAAAAGAGAGAAAAGAAAAAATTATATGGAGTAAGGAAATATGGATGCTCAGAGGGCCCGTGGTCTAGGAGGTTATGACGTCACCCTGACACGGTGGAGGTCCCCGGTTCGAATCCGGGCGGGCCCACTACGAAGGGGGCGAAGCCCCCTTCGTAAGGGAGGGGGTTAGAAGGGGGAACCGTAGGTGCCCCTTGGTTGGGGATAATTTTTTAATACATCAAATCAATAACAGGATATGGTTGTAATTTCTTTAGGGGGCTCTATAATCTCTCAGGAGGAGATAGATGAAGAATATATTTTTGAATTTCGTAGATTTCTGGAGAGAATGGGTAAAAAAGAAAAACTCTATGTAGTTGTTGGAGGAGGAAAAACTGCAAGGCGATACATACATGCTGCCCAGAGAATTGGCATGGATCAATACACCTTGGATGTTATTGGAATTTTAGCTACGAGGCTCAATGCCTCTCTTTTACTTGGGAGGTATTCTTATCCGAAGGTGGCCGAAAGTATAGATGAGGCGTATATGGCAGGGAAAAACTACAATATTGTCATAATGGGTGGAACAGAGCCTGGACATACCACAGATGCTGTCTCTCTTCTTCTTGCAGAAAGAGCAGGAGAAAAAAGAGTAATAAATATGACATCTGTGGGAGGAATATTTGATAAGGATCCCAAAACAAATGAAGATGCAAAATTAATTCTTAGATTGAGCTATGGAGAGGCTGAAAAGCTATTTTTGAATAGGAAAATGAATGCAGGGCTGAATCTGCCGTTTGATCTTCTCTCTTTAAAAATTGCAGAACGAAGTGGGATAGAGATAGTAATTATCGGAAAAGATCTTCTCTCACTTGAAAAGGTGATAAAAGGTGAAGAGTTTCGAGGAACGGTTATTGGAAGCCCTAACTTTGAGAATGGAAAGAAAGGGTAAGCTCTCATTGATTTCCTTTATTCCATTTTCTCTTCTTTTTATATGGGTACTTCTCCTTTTTCTAACACCACTAACCGAGAATCCTCATACTATTTACTTAGGAAACCAGGGAAAAGTTAATATGATGGACAATACCCCTTATATTAAGATGCATATTCACAATGAAATAGCAAGATTTGTATATTTATCTGGAGATTTTATGTGTCATCAGCATGCAGATCGCTCTTTATTCATAAATGGCAATCAGATGCCCTACTGTGCAAGATGCACAGGTATTTTCCTTGGTCTTACCTTAGGTGCTTTAATTGGTGCTTTATTTCGAGTTAAGATAAGTTTCTCCCTCTATATTCTCTCCATTCTTCCCCTGGGTATTGATGGCACAGTGCAGCTTCTCACCTCCTATACAAGCTCAAATTTAATGAGAATGATCACAGGAAGTCTCACAGGAGCTTTTACCTCTCTTGTTTTCTGGTATGTTTATTATGATTCTTTATCCTCTCAAAAATAACCTTTCCATTGTAGAGAATTCTTATCACCCTATGATAGGGAATCATCCCCTTTTTTGTGAATATGAACTTGCTTCCAAGATCCACAATGTTCTCACCTTTTAATATGGCAAAACCCTGGGGAACTAGTCTGTCAATGTAATGAACCTCTATTAGGTTAAAATCTCTATCTTCCCTCCATTTATACTCATTGAGTATTCTTCTAATCATCATCTTCTCCTCCGTGAAAATCTTATGTACCATCTTCCAATTGCATGAACTATTAAAGCAACTATAATCCAGGATATGATCACAGATTCAAGAGTATATATACCAAAAAAGTATCCTTCGGAGCCGAGAGTGAGAACTAAAACAAGAGAGCCATAGGTTTTACACCCAAAAAGAGGAAAAATTTTCTTCCATCGAAGCTTAACGGCCACATAACCCAGGATTGTATAAGCTAGGAGAAAGAGAAAAACTATCTCGCTTATATCTATGGAGCCAAGAAGAACTATGAAGCTCAGGGTATTGGCATACACGCTGCTCCAGCTAACATAGTATTTTTCAACCACTATCCCTATATAAATTACAAGAAGTGCACTAAGTATCGTTGCAATCTGTGGGTTCAGAATCATCATCGGATGGAATAATATGCATTATCATTTTAAATTTTCCCAGATTATTTTTGCACCTCTTCTATGAAGCTCATCTAAAAGATACTTTGCCCAAAGGAGCTTTTTCTTTTTCCTCTCCAGATCTTTATTTCCCTTTATGCGGGGATTCTCAAAGTCAAAGGAGATAAGATGTACAATAGCACCAAAATGGATGGCTAGAAAAACACCTCTATCACCATCTGTAAAACCTCCAAAATTATATACATTCCATAGAGGCTCAATTTGAGTGGTTCCAAATTTTTTAGGGAAAAGTTTGACCTGATCAAGGAGGGATATGTTATCTCCATGAGCATGGATACCGAATACTGCATCTTTTATTTCAAGTAGAGCTCCCACATCTCCATCCAAATCTGTCATGACTATTGTGGGTTTTATACCAATGTCATAAAGCACTGAGGCAGCATCATCCGCTGCTATAATCTTTGCATTTCCAGGTATGAGCTCCACATCCTTTTCAAGCGTAGGGGAAAAACCAACCACATATACTTCTTTTCCTACCAGGGCGCTTATCTCCTCCTCACTCACAAAATTATCTTTCAATATTCCTGAGAGTTTATCTCTGGCTTCGATTTCTCTCTCCCTTGAAAATCCAAAATCTCTCTCAATCAGGCTGTAGATTTTCCTCCACTCTCTCCACATCATCTTTTTCCTCACCTTCTATCCT
Organism: Thermoplasmata archaeon; assembly: GCA_021163705.1. Lineage (GTDB taxonomy): Archaea > Thermoplasmatota > Thermoplasmata > Thermoplasmatales > Aciduliprofundaceae > S014-41. The sequence continues at coordinate 4,872 of JAGGTO010000147.1, forward strand.
CATCTCTCTGCGAAGAATAGCCGATATTATCCCCACAATTATGCCGCTTATAACCATTATGGTAATCGGAACTATTGAGGCACTGCCAACTGCATTTAGAATGAGTAGAAGATAATCTAATGCAGCGTAAATTATTATTCCCGTAGCTATGGTTGAAAGAAGAGCTATCCAGAAAGTTCTAGTGTATTCTCCTCTATGAACCCAGATATCAAAGGCCTTACCTCCTTCCCTCACCAGGATTGCAAATACCATCCAGAGAACTAGAGTGTGGAGAAACAGGAGTATCTGGATTATTATATCATTGCTTGTTAACGCCGCATTATATGCAAAATCAAGCCCAGTCAGAATTATTAGCACGGCGAGTGTGTCTGAAATAACTGTGATCTTTGCCTCCACCATAGCTCTTTTTGCCGAAGAAATAAGTGCCTTGAGTCTTTTTCCTATAGAATAAACTCTATCAATAAAATAGAGACCAAGAGTGAGGGTTATGACTGTAAGAGCCAGAGTTCCCGGGGACACAAAACTGAATTTTGGATTGTACCATCTCATTGCAAGAACTATTAGGGAAGACAGTGCATAGGCCAGAAAAATCAAAGCTGTAGGGATAAGTATCTTTTTCGCAAGCTTTTTATCCTCGAGTGCCCTTTTTATGATATAGTATGTGCTCTCAATATTTTTCGATTGCTTCACAATTACCTTCCTTATATGCTTAATGGGTCTTCTGGAGGTTATTATGGGAAGAACATACTCATCTTCACTCCCATCACTCACAAATATTATATCGTCAGGATTGAGCTCTTTTATAACTATATCCAATTGCTTTGCAATAATTTCATCACTTTTCATACCCACATTTTCACTACCTGTTAAGGTTGCAATAACCACATCCTTTCCTTCCTTTTTAAGACGATCATAAAGCGATAAGGATGCAAAAATTGCATTGGCATCAGAATCTTCAGGATCCGCAAGAGCTAAAGAAACAGCCGCCTTGAGATTTGCCTCTCTCCCAATAATTGGTCCTTTAACACCCGCCTTTCTCCCAAGGTCATCGTCCCTGTCAATACAGAGAATAAGGGTTTTCACAAAATCTAAATGAACTTCATTTTATATTAATTTTTTGAAATAAGTGAAGTTGGCTAATAATAAAAAATGGTGATGAAGATTTAAAATCTTGCATCAAATTGCATGTAATCCTCATCGTGCATTATACTCTCAAACTCTTCTATCTCTCTGTATTCATGCTGGAGTATGAAGTAGTGCCCCTCCTCTATTTTTGCCATATAGAGCATGAGTTTCTTTATCTTTTCTTCCTTCACCATCTCTGCAATTTCCTCGTAGTATTTCTTAGCTGATAGCTCCGCTTTCATCGCCTGCTCTATAATCTTTCTTACATCAGTTACTCCATTCAATTCTGCAAATATCTTTATCTCTGGAAACTCTGGCAAAAATTCAGGATTCTCAGGTAATTTTATATCCTCTCTTGGATAAAGCTCGTGAAATAGCTCCTCCAGAATCTTCTTATGATTATTCTCCTCCTCTGCCAGAGCATTTAGCTTTGCCTTTAAAAAGGGATTCTTTGCTTTATTTGCAGTACTTCTATAGACCTTTTCTGCCTCAATCTCACTTTTTATCCCTATAAGCAAGAGATCCTTTAATGTGTATTTACTCATCTCCACTTCAATCACCCCTCATTTCATTTACTTCATCAGCTCCTTCCTTAAGAGCTTTATCAATTTCCACATCCAATGACTTTAATAGCTCCAGAAACTCTCCAAAATGCTCCTTTTCTTCCTTCGCAATATCCAGAAATACCCTTCTAACCAGCGCACTCTTTGCCTGGGATGCAAGCTGCTCATACAGATTTATTGCATCCAGCTCTGCTATTATCCCGAGGCGTACAAGCTCAACATCCGGCTGCTCTTTTCCTAACTCTTCAAGTTTTTTCATATCAAATGGTATATTCGATAGCATACTATCACCCCATCTACATAGCCTTCCTTAAATTTAAGTTCTTCGTCAATCCTATATACAAAAAAGAAAAAAGATTAGAGAGACTTGTGACAGAGCCACCAGTCGTAGCACTCTATCTCTCCCTTCTTCTTTGACTCTTCCCTTTCTTTGATCTGTTCAGTTGTTCCCGCAGGTGGAACTATAACCCGATCACCTATTAACTCATTGTTGGGCCATTTATGGGGCAGGGCAACACCATGTTTATCACTTGTCTGCAGTGCCTTTAGGGCACGGAGTATCTCGTCCCAATCACGACCAACTTCAGCGGGATAGTACACTATTGCTCTTATAACTCCTTTGGGATCCACTATGAAGACAGCCCTTGCAGTGGTGGTTGCCCCTGTGGGTATCATTCCCAGCTTCTCTGCCAGATCTCCACGATCATCCGCTATAACAGGGAATTCTATCTCCACATCCAGATTATCCTTTATCCATTCCATCCACTTGAGATGTGCGAATACCTGATCCACACTTAGACCAATTACCTCAGCACCTAATTCTCTGAATTTTTCAAGACGGAGCTGCATTGCATAGAATTCCGTGGTGCAAACTGGTGTGAAATCCGCTGGATGCGAGAAAAGCACAAACCATTTTCCCGCAAACGCATCTGGCAATTTCATCATTCCATGCGTTGTCTTCACTTCCACTTCCGGAAATTTCTCTCCTATTACTACCATTTTCTCACCTCCTTTATTCATTCAACTTCAACTTCGTTCTCCCAGAGCCCATGGATGTTACAGTAACTCAAAGCCATGAGTTTGCCCTTCTTTTTGGTTTTCAAGTAAAACCTTACTTTTGGTTCGGTCATTGGATCCCCATGAGTAGTAAAGGCCACGCGACCCACCATTATGGGAAACTGTCCATCCTCTGGCTTGAAATACAGTTCAATCCATGCAATATGATGCTCCACTGTATTTGGATGCGGTACTTCTTTGCCAACACTCACTTCCACCTCTATCATATCTCCCTTCCTTTCGTATTCTATCACAGGCACATGCTTCTCGCCCTTCCAGTCTCCACTCTTTATTGTCTCACTCAACATTTTTTCTCACCTCCTTATTTTTCCTCACTCACAAGAGGAGTGTAAGTCCTCTTTGCAAGTTCACGATCAATCATAAACAAACCATTACCTCTCTCTCCTACAATTTTCAGCATCTGGATTATCTCTTCATCATTCGCCTCCTCCTCAACCTGCTCATCGATGTACCACTGAAGCAAATTAAATGTGGCTCTATCCTTCTTCTTTTCTGCTAAATCCACCAAATTGTTTATGCACTCAGTTATGTGCTTCTCGTGCTTCAGAGTCTCTTCGAATGCATGCAATGGCGAGTTCCACTCGTGGGGTGGCTCTTTGATCTCGTAGAGTTTTACCACTCCTCCTCTTTCGAGAAGGTAGCGGTAGAATTTCATAGCATGGTCCATCTCCTCTTTGTACTGTACATGCATCCAGTTTGCAAATCCCTTCAGGCCAATACGCTCAAAGTATGCAGACATGGAGAGATACAGATACGCGGAGTACATCTCCTCATTGATTTGCCTATTTATCGCCTCTTCAATTTCTTTATCTATCATCTTTTTCACCTCCTCAGAATTTCACAAATTTATCGCGGGATGCTCCACAAACGGGACAGCGCTCCGGTGGCTCATCGCCCATGTATGTGTAGCCGCATACGGGGCAGATATAGATGCTCTTTTCCTCTATATCCTCGCCTCCTGCCACTTTTTCCTTCGCCTCCTCATACATCTTTGCGTGTATCTTCTCCGCCTCGACGGCGAAGTTGAAGGACATCTCTGCACCCTTCTCTCCGAAATATTTGGCAATTTCAAGATAAGCGGGATACATATCCTCCACCTCAAAGGTTTCTCCGCTCATCGCAGTCGCTAGATTTTCTTCCGTGCTCTTTATGTACCCGAGATTCCTAGCATGATTCTTGGCATGAACAAATTCCGCATACGCTATCGCCCTGAAAAGCCGGGCTATGTTCCTCTTTCCTTCTTTCTCCGCTTGCTCTGCAAAAATGAGATACTTCATATGCGCCATGCTCTCTCCCGCAAACGCCTCTTCCAAACTTTTCTTTACCATTTTTCTCATTTTCCTCCCCTCTTCATGGACCTACATGCATCATAGGCCAGTAGTCATCGTAATCCTCGAACCTCTTCAGATTCTCCAGTTCCTGTAATAGAATTTCATAGTGACCTCGCTCCATATCAGCAAGAAGTTGAAGCATGTTCTTCGTTCTCTCATCACTGAACATTTTTTTCATACCCTCATAAAACTCCTTGGCAGCAAGTTCAGCTTTCATCGCATCTTCTATTATTTCACTTAAAAGACGATCTTCGCTGGTATCCACAACAGGAAGTGGTACTGGACTTTTCTCGGGAAGTTTTATCTCTTCCCCTGCAAACTTCTGCCGATACAGCGATTCTAGAAAGGCACGATGCTTTTCTTCCTCATTAGCTAGAAACAGAAGTCTGTCTTTAAAAAGCGCATTTTTAACCCTGCTGGCCAGGGTCTCATAAACTTCCTTGCTCTCAATTTCACTTTTTATCGCTGCCAAGAGCAGGATCTTCAACTCAAAATTTTCAAGCTCCATTCTCAACCACCTCTTTAAGCTTTTTGAGGACATCATCCACATGACCCGCAACACGCACATTTTTCCAAATTTTTACAATTTTTCCATCGGGAGATATCAGAAGTGTGCTCCTCACAGTACCGTAGTATTCCCTCCCATATCTTTTTTTCTTTCCCCAGACACCGTATCTCTCAATCACCTCATGCTTCTCATCACTCAAAAGAAGTATTTGGAGAGATTGCTTTTCCACGAATTTCCTGTGTGATGCCGGAGAATCCTTGCTTATGCCCACTATAACAGCATTCAGTTTCCCAAATTCATCTTTTCTCTCTGTGAAATCCCTGGCCTCCCTTGTGCATCCTGAAGTGTTATCTCTGGGATAAAAATAGAGCACAAGCCATTTACCCCTGAAATCTTTAAGGCAGTGAATCCTGCCTTCATAATCAGGAAGACAGAAATCGGGAGCATTCTGACCTTCGTTGATCATTTCATCACTCCCAATTTTCTGTGCTTCTCCGCTATCATCTCTGCAAATTCCTCTATCCTCTCATAATCCTCCTTCTTTGGAAGACCTTTAACAAGAAGAGGCTCGAGAATTTCCACTCTGAGAGCTCCAAGATTTGCCTTAAGAATGTCCACCGTTCTTCCGCCCCAGCCATATGAACCCATAATTCCAATCACCTTGGCCTTAGGTTTTAGAGCATTCACAATGTAGGCCAGATACACAGCAGAAGGATGAGGTCCTGCAAGCATTGTGGGTGTGGCTATTATTATAGTGGTAACATCCACAAGATCTATAGCTATCTCTCCAAGATTGCTGTGTATCAAATCACGAACCTTCACCTGTACATTCCTGCGGGCAAGAGAATCAACCAGATAATCAACCATCTTCTTGGTGCTTCCATGCATGGATACATAGGCAATGAGAACTTCATTCTTCGTTTCTTCGGATATCCACTCCTTATAGGCATTGATTATGAATTCTGGATTACTGTAAACAGGTCCATGACTCGGTGCAATTATTGCCGGAGCGAGTTCTTCAATTTTCTTTATGTTCCTGACTATTATCTGTCGGAAGGGCATCATTATTTCAGCATAGTATCTTTTTGCCTCATGATATATCCTATCATACTGCTCCGCAAATGTGTGCGTGGTGGCTGCATGTGAGCCAAAGAAATCGCAGGTGAAGGCAATTTTATCCTCAATGAGAAATGTGGCCATTGTCTCGGGCCAGTGAACCCAGGGCGTCATCACAAATCTGAGAGTTTTGCCTCCCAGATCAAGAGTTTCTCCTTCCTTTATCACAATAAATTTGTCATCATCAATATGTAGCAAATCCTTCTCAAATTCTTTGCACTTTGCATTGGTGACAACCTTTGCCATGGGATATTTCTCCAGCAGTATGGGTATCGAGCCTGAATGGTCCTGCTCCGCATGATTCGATACTATATAATCTATTCTCTCTATCCCGAGCTCTTCCAGATTACTGAGCAGCTGATCGACCTTTTCGAGCTCAACCGTATCTATGAGCGCGATCTTCTCATCTCCCATAATTATATAAGCATTGTAACTTGTGCCCTGGGGTAAATCGACTATCTCGTCAAATAATGTGCGCTCCCAGTCTATGGCACCCACATTGTAAACTCCATCCACTATTTTCCTTATCATAATAATCAATCCTCCAGTTTTTCAAACAGGTCCTTGGAAGCTCCGCAAACTGGGCAGATCCAGTCATCAGGAAGCTTCTCAAACGGCGTTCCCGGAGCCACTCCGCTCTCGGAATCGCCCTGTTCATCATCATATATGTATCCGCAAACCATACATCTCCATTTCATTTTTTCACCTCCAGATATGTTGCCGCCTTTTCAGGCGTTTTGCCTTTCACAACATTGTGGTAGTAATCATAGGTCATGGGCATACCATCACCAAGCTTTTCCGCATTTATTACCTCTCCGATGAAGAGGGTATGGGTGCCTGCATCTATTGAAGCCACTGCCCTAGCCTCAATGTAGCCAAGAGCATGCTCGGTTACCACCGGCACACCTGTTTCGCCCTCAATATAGGATACCTTTTCAAACTTGTTCACATCTCTGCCACTTCTGAAACCAAATAGTCCTATGAATGGAAATGGTGTTTCCGTGGATAAAATGGATACTGAAAATAATCCGCTATCCTCTATGAATTCGTGAGTCAGATTTTCTTTATTTATACTCGTTGCTATTTTTATTGGTTTTGAGGTTACCTGAAAAACTGTGTTAGCTATTTGCCCATTAAACCTATTGCCCTTTCTCGAGGAAAGGATGTACATTCCGTAGCTTAGGTTATGAAGCACCCTTCTTTCCATATTTCAAGATAATGAGTTTGAAATATATAAATGTTTTGTTCGAATATCAAAAATTTCGGTATGAAAAACTTTAATAATGATGAAGTATTAACCTAAAATAATGGACGATAAAGATTTTAAAATAATTGAGATTCTTCAACAAAATGCTCGAACACCTTATACCGATATAGCCAAGATTCTCGGAGTTACTGAGACCACTGTGAGAAAAAGAATTTCAGAGATGGAAAAAAAAGGCATAATTAAAAAATATACTGTCGAAGTGGATCCTGAAAAGCTTGGATATAAAACTGTAACCATTCTCGGCATGGATGTGGAGCCAAAGCATCTTTTAGAGGCAGCTAAAAAGCTAGCTGAAATTCCAGAGACAAAATGGGTTGCAACATCCACAGGGGATCATATGATAATGAGTGAGATATGGGCAAGGAATGGAGAGCATCTTCTGCAAATTCTTACAAACAAGATAGGGAAAATTAAGGGCATAAAAGATTTATGCCCCGCCATAATAATGGAGAGGGTAAA
>JAGGTO010000054.1 GCA_021163705.1 Thermoplasmata archaeon
AATGAGTATTTTACAGCTTCTGCATTGAATGGATCACCATTGGAGAATTTCACACCCTTGCGAAGATGGAATGTCCATATTTTACCGGAGGAATCAACACTCCAATCTGTGGCCAGGGAGGGATATATTGTCTTGCTATCTGAGCCTTTGTAGGTAACAAGCCTATCATACACATTGTAAATTATCGAAGAACCTGGAACTCCATAACACTCCGCTGGATCCAGTGTCTGAGGATCACCGGCTTCATCCCAAACAAAAGTGTCGGGATTTTTTACTTTTGGTTTGGAAGGTGTAGGTTTATAATATATGGCCGCTATGGCAGCTGCAATCACTATAATCACTATAATGGCAGCAATTATGCCATATAGGGCGTTTTTACTCATCAAATCACCTCGTCCAAAAGATAGGGGTTCAGTTTACTTAAAATTTTCGTCTTTAAGCTCTTTTTTTCTCTCAGGAAATTTATAATGAATACTAGGCTGTCAAATATGGAACTTATTAATTTAAATAAACACCTAATTTTAATTTTTATCAAATTCCCATCAAAATTTTTTATAGATATTCATCTAAAAACTTTAAATATTATATTTATATTCATCCCCTATGAAGTTTAGACATAAAGTATTAATGATAGTTATAGTATGCATAATTGGAGGAACAGTATGGGGTGCATCCATATTTCAGGGAGAGCTTGGAAATATCCATGGCAAGGTTAAAGCTGCCGGTGTTAGTATTGAAAAGGTGATAAGCATAGATCTGGGAGAACTAAATTCAGGTGAGGAATTCTATGAGGAAAAGATATTTGCCAATGCATTAAACATTGAGAATGCAAGTAAATTGAAAGTGATACTCAATCTATCAGGGATAGAAGAAGAGAAGAGGGAAAATGCCTTTCAGGAAGGATATGTGAATGTTGTAATTGGAGATCGCCACTCCAATGGTACATGGGATGAATACATAAATGTTACATTAAACATGCTTGCTCCTCAGGAGGTAGTGGGTGGAGAGATCGAAGGTAACCACAAGTATGATGTGAAATTAAGGCTCTATGGTATTGCAGGATACCCCTCTGAAGATGTGGACATAGATTTCAATGTTCTTCTGAGAGTAATGCCACCTTAAAGTTCAAAATTATCCTTTATAATTTTTATAAGCTCTTGAAGGATGAGATTGTTGAGCTTCTCTCCAAGTTCTTTGCTGGCTCCCTTAGGGTTGCTAAATGTGGCGTAAGGTACAATTTCACCATAATCGGGTATTACCATATATCTTTTCTCTTCTCTCCTCTCAAATTTGTAATTTTCTTTTACAAGATCCTCTCGAATCGCCATCATTCTTGAAGTTTCAATCACCCCCGCATGGGAATCATCCTCTGGCACAAGTTTACCGCGATACTGATAGGCTATATAGTAATCTGAGAGAAGCATTATTTTCACATTCTTATGCATTCTCAATATCTCTTCTGACGCAAGTCTCAACGCGGTTATATGGGCGGTGCTTGCGTGACCAGAAAGTATAAGTATTTTTCTTCCACCGTGTTTAACAACCTCTCCCAATATGTCTCTCACAAGATTTTTGAGGGTATCAAATCCTATGGATATTGTTCCTGGAAAGGAGGATAAACTATCGGTCCATCCGTAGTGTATAGGTGGAAGAATTATGGCGTTCAACTTTCTGGCAATTTCCTCCGAGAGCCATAGAGGCTGAAGCATATCTGTATTCAGGGGAAGATGATGGCCATGGGCCTCAACACTCCCCACAGGTAAAATTATCAGAGGATTTTTCTGGAGAAGCTCCTCTATTTCCGGGTAGGTATATTCATCCCAGTACAGCCTCATTTTTCAAAGCCTCCTCTATTTTTGGAATCTCCTCCTCTATCCATGTAGTGAAACCATGTATCTCGCAGTAGTAAACATTCAGTTTTTCATTGTATTTAGCCTTTCTTCCGCAAATCACACATCTCATATCTATCACCTTTTTTGGGCTGGGGCTTAAGCCCCAGCCGTGCATCCCATCCCTTCACAATATGTTTGAAGAGCCACTCAGAGCTTCCATGAGCTCTTCCTTCCAGTTCTTTCTGTATTCCATCTTCTTAATCCTGAGCCAGAGGGAGAGAGCCTCAGTTATAACCTGATTTCTATCAAGGGCGTATCCCATCTCCACGAAGATATCTATCTGAGAGAGTATATTCCTGGGTATTTTCACCCTTAGGTTCACCCTATGCCACTCCTCCTCCTTCTCACGGATGTATTCATTTAGAAGCTCTCGAATGAGATCAGATACACTCCTTCCTTCCTTTTCACATAGGTCCTCGATCTTCACCTTTAACTCATCAGGAACCCTTGCAGCCACTATCATTTTATCCCCTTGTTTGACATTTGTTAAACAATTAAAGAAAATAGATCCACATATATTTTTCTTTTGGTAAAGCATCTGATAAAAAATGATATCATAAAAAATTATGTAAACAGAGAAAATTGGAAGCATATAGAATGAGCGAAGCCTATAAATAGAGGTGAGAATTTAGCCCACATGGTGCCAGGCTTGGCCGGGGGGTTAGGCGTCCCCTGTAACCCGAAACCGTCTATATGCGGGGGCGACAGCCGGGGAAGGTGTATCCAGGC
>JAGGTO010000082.1 GCA_021163705.1 Thermoplasmata archaeon
CTGCATCAGCACATGGACCTGGCCAGATTATTTCCCTACAGAGGATGTTTGCTGAGGAAAACCAATCGCGATAATGTGATGGGTGGCCCGGAAGAAGCGTTGAAAGATGCAGATGTTCTCATATCATTCACCCGTCCGGGTCCTGGAGTTATAAAAAAGGAGTGGATTGCAAAGATGAATGATGATGCAATAGTTTTCCCGCTAGCAAATCCCGTGCCAGAAATTTTACCTGAAGAGGCAAAAGAAGCGGGAGCAAGGATAGTTGGTACAGGACGTTCGGATTATCCCAATCAGATCAATAACTCTCTGGGCTTTCCTGGCATATTTCGTGGTGCTCTTGATGTGCGAGCAAGAACGATAACAGATAGCATGGCGGTAGCAGCAGCATATGAACTTGCCCGTGTAGGGGAGGAAGAAGGGCTGCAGGAGGATAAGATACTTCCCACAATGAATTCGTGGGAAGTATTTGCAAGGGAAGCGGCAGCCGTGGCGATAGCCGCTCTTGAAGCAGGAGTTGCAAGAAAATATGTGACTTGGGATGAGGAATATGAGCATGCCCGGGCATTGATTGAAAAGTCCCGTATGAGTTTGAAAGTCCTTATGGATGAAAAAATAATATAAGGAGGTATGAGAAGATGAATCTGTATGAATACCAGGGGAAGGCATTATTCAGGAAATACGGTGTGCCCACTCCTGAAGGTTTCGTGGCATTTAAGCCCGAGGAGATTCAGGAGATAAAGGGCGAGGTTGTGGTGAAGGCTCAGGTGCTCACAGGAGGTCGTGGAAAGAGTGGTGGTGTAAAATTCGCATCAACTCTAGATGAAGCAAGGGAAAAGGCAAGAGAAATTCTTGCTATGGAGATCAAGGGTCACAAGGTGCATGCGGTGCTTGTTGAAGAAAAGCTGAAAATTGAGAAGGAGTATTATCTGAGCATACTGATTGATAGGAGCACTCGAAGTCCATTGATAATGGCTTCGCCTGAGGGTGGTGTGGAGATAGAGAGTGTACCTGATGAAAAGATTTTCAAGTATGTGGTAAATCCAGAAATTGGAGTGCAGCCATTTGTGGGTCGCATACTCTCAAAGAAAATGGGATTTTCGGGAGATTTGGCAAAGCAATTCACGAAGATTCTTATGAATCTTTATCGCCTTTTCCGGGAGTACGATGCTGAGCTGGTGGAGATAAATCCTCTTGTTCTGAGCGAGGGAAAACTCATAGCGGCTGATTCTAAGGTTGTCATCGATACCGATTCCCTTTACAGGCATACTGATTTAGAGGAGAATGCCGAGGAAAAAACACCTCTGGAGCTGGAGGCAAATCGAGCGGGATATGCCTTTGTTGAGCTTGATGGAGACATAGGTGTCATAGCCAATGGGGCAGGATTGACGATGGCCACTTTGGATACGCTTCTTCTCTATGGTCTCAAGCCTCGCAACTTCCTTGACCTGGGAGGAACGGATAGTGTGGATATAACTAAGAATGCATTCACCTATGTTCTCAAGGCGAATCCCAAGGCCATTCTTGTGAACATATTTGGTGGCGTTACAAAATGCGACACGGTTGCAAGGGGAATCATAGCTGCAAAGAAAGAATTCGGGATTGAGTTACCCATGGTGGTACGATTGAGCGGTGTGCATGAGGAAGAGGGCAGAAAAATGCTGGAAGAAGAGGGGATACATGCCTTCGGAGACATGAGGCATGCAATTGAGAAACTCAGAGATATAATGGGGGGATCGTAATGAGCGTGATAATTGATAAAGATACTCGCATAATTGTGCAGGGCATAACCGGGCATCAAGGGTCGTTCCATACAGGAGAGATGCTGAAATTCGGAGCTAAGGTTGTTGCAGGAGTCACTCCTGGAAAGGGTGGCCAGAAGGTTCATGGAGTTCCAGTTTACGATACCGTGGAGGAGGCCATGGTGCAGGAACCTGAGGCAACGATGATAACTGTGCCTGCAAGATTTGTGAAGGATGCAGCCTTTGAAGCCATGTATCATGGAATACGCGTGGTTTATATTCTCACGGAGAAAGTTCCGCTGCAGGATGCCCTGGAAATCGTGAGTTATGCAAGAACCCACGGGCATGTTGTCATAGGACCGAATGGGCCAGGAATAACATTGCCTGGCAAGACGAAGATGGGGATAATGCCAAATCACATATTCCGCGAAGGTACTGTGGCAGTTGCTTCACGCAGTGGGACGCTCACATACGAAATAGTAAATGCTTTAACTCTAAACGGCTACGGGCAGAGTGTGGTTATAGGTCTCGGTGGTGACCGCATCACAGGGCTGAATTTTGTGGATGTTCTGGAGCTCTTTGAGAAGGATGATGACACCGAAGCAATCGTTCTTGTGGGTGAGATAGGAGGAACCGCAGAGGAGGAAGCAGCTGAATATATTAAAAAGAATGTGAGCAAGCCCGTTGTTGCTTACATTGCAGGTCGATCAGCACCTCCAGGAAAGCGCATGGGTCATGCGGGAGCAATAATAACGAGGGGCAGAGGCACAGCGGAGAGCAAGATAAAGGCGTTCAACGAAGCAGGAGTACCCGTTGCAGAGTTCCCATGGGAAATTCCACAGGTGCTGAAGAAAGTTTATAAATAAACTCTTTTTTCAATTTTTGTAAATTTAGGTTACTCACCATCGAAATCAATTCGCAAAGAATAAGTATGGGTTTATGGTAATTCCTAAATCATGAGCGGGAGAAAGCTTGTGTATCTCCAGCACGATGCAGGTGTGGTGAAGAGGCGAGGCTCGGGAAGCATGCCTGCCAGAGCGATGGCACTGGTATTTTCACTCTGGCTGCTGTTTCTGATTTTTTACACTTTTCTATCGATACTTTTATTGAAGATGGGCACGAACTTAATAATTGCCTCGCTCAAAGGCACCTACTGGAATCTGGGGATGATGCTCGTGGCAATTGTGGGAGCGTATCTTCTTTTTGCAGGCATATCATTCAGGAATCCAGAGAAGCTCTACACACACTGGAGTAAAATGGCAGAGAGAGGAGTGAAGATGACACATATTCCCGACGGTATTTATTCCAGGAGAAAGAATAGGCTGGAAAGTGAATTTGCGCGGAGAAAGAGAAAAA
>JAGGTO010000020.1 GCA_021163705.1 Thermoplasmata archaeon
TAGCTTAGCATGGTTGGAGCACCCGGCTGATAAAAGCCCCTTTAAAAAAGCGGCTTTACCCGTAAAATGGGGCTTGCAGAGACCGGGAGGTCGCCGGTTCAAATCCGGTCGGCCCCACTACGAAGGGCTTCGCCCCCTTTCTAAACCCCAAAGCCCTTTTAAAAAGGGCTTTGGGGGTTCGGAGGGGGTGATAAGGCGGGGAAGGCGCCCTTATTTTCTTTCTAAGAAAGGGGCTTAGTGCGGGTGCCGGGATTCGAACCCGGGTCAGAGGCTTGGGAAGCCCCCGTCCTAACCACTAGACTACACCCGCTCTCACAGGATTATAATAATTTGGGATATTAAGTTAACGCATTTAAATTTGGTTCAAAATTTGCATAAAAAAACAATTAAATATCTTTTCTATACCCCCTCAGTGAAAAAGAGATTATATCTGCTGCAGGTAATAAGCTATACCGCCGTAATGCTTTCCATAAGCTACACCCCAAGGATAGCAGAGCAGCTCCATGCCACTATATTTGAAATTTCCCTTCTCTTCTCATTTTACAATCTGGCCTATTTCCTCTCCTCTATAATTTTTGGCAGGCTGGCAGATATTAAGGGAAGAAGAATTTTCATAATTTCCGGGTTTTTATTTTCATCCATAGCTTTCCTTCTCCAGTATTTTTACCGGGATTATTATTCCCTATTACTACTGAGAGTACTTGCCGGATTCGCAGCAGGGATATTCCCAGCAGCTATTGTATCTCTTGCCCATGATATTGAGATGAAGATGGGAAAACTATCGGCCTTTGGAGCTCTAGGATGGGCCATAGGCTCCTATCTTGCAGGAGTTTTATCACTCTTCTATCCCTTCAAGATGACATATGTCTTCTCCTCCATAGTTTTCTTTATTGCGTTTGCAGTCTCTTTAACTCTTCCTGAAAGCCATGTGAGATTGCAAAGCATACCTCTCTTTCCAATAAAGATAATTAAAAGAAACTGGGCTCTTTATGCTTCCTATATTCTTCGACATTCTGCAGCCACCATGATCTGGGCCTACTGGCCTATTTTTGTAAAATCCATCGGCGGCAACTCCTTCTGGCAGGCAGCAACCATGGGGATAAACTCCACAGTACAGTTTTTTCTAATGTACTTTTATATGGATATTCGAAGATATACACCCCTAGTAATCATAGGTCTGGGACTATCATCCTTGACATTTCTGGGCTACGCTTTCACGAGAAACATATGGATGCTCATACCTATGCAGGCGCTTCTGGCAGCCTCCTGGTCCTTTTTGTATGTTGGCTCTTTGCGATATCTCACAGATAGAAATCCTGAGAAAGCTACGGCTACAGGATTGCTAAATTCATCCATCGGAATATCTGCCTTTTTAGGACCTATCATTGGAGGAGCATATCTCTATGAAATAAAGGCATCCAGTGGCATCTTCCTCTCATACTTTGGACTCTACAGATCTCTTATGATTCTCTCCTTCATTCTCTCTTTTGTGGGCTTTATACTATTTTTCGCAACCCATAGAAGAGAGATATTGCTCAGAGGACAAATTTGATAGCCCCACCATCAATTTGAATTGTGGTTCCTGTGATAAAACCAGCCTTCTCAGAGGCAAGGAATGCTGCAAGCTCTGCAACCTCTTCTGGCTCACCAAATCTGCCTGCAGGAACCTCTTTAATCCACTCCTCCAAGGCCTCTTCATAGGTAATTCCCTTGGCACTTGCCTGGGCCCAGGATAGTTCCTTTATTCTCTCCGTGTAAATAGGTCCAGGTGCTATATTGTTTATAGTAATTCCATATTTCGCCCACTGGAGAGCCAGCGTCTTGGCAAGACCTACAACGGCAAGTCTTATGGAATTGGAGAGCAGGAGATTATCTATAGGCTGCTTTACGCTCATTGATGTGATGTTTATTATTCTTCCATATCCCTGCTTTTTCATGACAGGAGCGACAAGACGTATGAATCTCACAACGCTCATGAATGTGAGGTTGAAAGCTTCCATCCAGGTATCATCATCGATCTCTTCAAAGTACCCTGCAGGAGGCCCGCCTGCATTGTTCAAAAGGATATGTACCGTGCCAAATTCTTGCAGGGTTTCATTCACAACTCTCTCAATATCCTCTTTCTTTTTAACATCTCCTGGTATTCCAATGATCCTCTTGGTTGCACTCTTATCTCCCTTTTCCACTAGAGACGCGGTTATCTCCCTCATCGCTTCAAGCAATCTCTCCTCATTTCTGGACATCATCACTACCTTGGCTCCTCTTTCGGCAAATTTTTTGGCTATGGCCTTGCCCATACCTCTACTCGCACCACATACAATAGCCACTTTATCTTTCATATCTCTCACCTACCTCCTTCAAAAATAGTTTTAGATTTTTCTCAAGATGCATTTCCTGTATGAATGAGAGTGCATCTTCCACATCATCCAAGAGCTCTAAATTTTCATGCATATCACTTCCTATGGAGATGGGAATATTATACTCCTCCACTCTCTCAAATATGGGAGTAGCAAGGCGATAGTAAAACTCTCCTAATTTGGTGTAATTTAAATTGGTATTGAGCTCTATTCCTATGTTATCAGCCTCCAAAACTCTAAGAAAAGCCTCTATGTCTGTGGCTCCAAAGTTTCTGCTTAAATCATTGTGAGCGAGAATCACGGGAGGCTTGATCCTTTTTCTCAGATCCAGAAGCATCCAGAGAGGATATCCATCCCAAAGAGAATCCTGAACATATTCAAAAAGAACAAAATCAAAATCCTCAAAATCTGGTAGCTCATCTATATTTGTGCGAGGTGAGAAATCCACCTCAATTCCCGCGTAAATCTCAATCTCTCCATATTTCTTTCTAAGTGCTTTTATATCCTCAAGATACATCTTCAGATATTTCTTGGATATGGAGCTCACTTTTGTGGTTTGATAATGATCCGCAAACCCTATCTTTTCCATCTTCTTCTTTATAGCCTCTCGAACAATTATCTCAGGAGTATATAGCCCATCGCTCCAAGTACTATGAATATGAAAGTTCATCATTGATTGAGATATTGTGTATCTTTTTAAAAAGCTTATGCTCTCCTTTTTCTGAGATATCTCACTAAAAGATACGGTAAGAGAACCATTATGGCAAGCAATAGAATCCCTATGAGTATATAGACTAGAAGTATCAGACCTTCTCTAATATTCCATAGGGAATACTCCAAAACCCTTCGTGTGATACCAGCAATCTCAAAGTGTGCTACCATATACCTTGTGCATGTTTCAATAGTATGTAAATCTATGCCACTAACATATGTGATGATTTTTCTCTTCCAAACAGGCTTGAAAAATAATATTTCCCAAGATTTTGTTCCTTCTCTAAAGAGACTTGAATGGATCGACGAAAAATCCAAAAACTTGTGTTTTGTGGATGAAACTGAAAATAATTTTTCCTTCTTTGGGGGTAAATGAGTATCACAGGATGTGACCAAGCCTCGCAGAGCGAGGCTCTGGCCCCTTTTCTAAAGGGACTTTGGGGATTCGGAGGGGTTAATAAGGGCGGGGAAGGCGCCCTTATTTTCTTTCTAAGAAAGGGGCTTTAGTGAACCCGTGAGAGGAGCAAAAACTTGTTTTTGCAACTAAGCCCGGGACATTCCAAGAGGAATGGACCGGGCGGGATTTGAACCCGCGACCTCCACATTGCGAATGTGGCGATCTTCCGGGCTGATCTACCGGCCCTCGTTGTGGCAAATTCGGAGAGATTATAAAAATCTTGCGTCCTTTTTGACTTTCAATTTTTGATCTTCGAAAAACGGATATTCTATGAGCTCTATATCTTTATTCATGCATAAGATAATTACAATTCTCGGACTTGTCATTGTGATCTTAGGAATAATTTTACTTGCAATTTTTCCTAGTATTTTTTATAAATCAGCCAAGGAGGTAAATATAGAGAACTACAGAGATGGTGAAAAGATCAGCGTATATGGAGTTATTACAGACATAGCCTATCTTAAGATATTTAATATCACTCAGATTACACTGGATGGCTCCCTCAAAGTTTATGCTCCTGGAAAAATTACCTCCTGGCACGAAGGCGATGAGGTATATGTTGAAATAGAGAAAAATGTAACTTTGAAAATAGGAAACAATGAATTAGCTATCTGGGTAACATCCCCCTCAAATATTCATTCCGTAAGTGAAATAAGGAATTATCTATACACAATCATCATCTCAGGAGTCATCGTGGGGTTGATCGGTGTCCTGGTAAGAAAATGAGTGTTTTCAAAAATCTTTAAATATTCCTTTTCATTTTGCCTTTTGCTGCCCCGGTAGTGTAGCGGCCTATCATGCGGGCCTGTCGAAAAGCCCCTTTAAAAAAGCGGCTTTACCTGGAAAGGGGTCTTTGCAGTGAGCCCGCGACCCGGGTTCAAATCCCGGCCGGGGCGCTGGTGTTTAAAACGACTAAAAAGATGCTTAAATGCCCAAAATGCGGTTTTGTGTTTAAAGCACCTCTCATGGACAAGAAAATCTTCGGCTATGGCTGGACTTTTCCTTACTTAGGGGTAATTGAGTGCCCTAACTACCATTATACAGCTCCTAGAAAAGATTTTGAAATCTCCAATAAATGATTTCTGCAACGAATCTTTATAAATGAACCCTGTTACTGGCGATCTGTCACATTCTGCAATCTCCGATTAAAATATAATGCTTTTTATAATCCCACACTAGAGCGGAAATTTAAAATATAATCCTCTCTTTATATTCCTTGGTTAGAATCAGACCATGGTGGGATTGAAAGTTTGCATTCGTTAAACCCGTGACCGCTATCTGCGAAGTATGTTAGAATCAGACCATGGTGGGATTGAAAGAACTTCTAGCTTGATTTTAAGCTCACTGGTATCTCTCACGTTAGAATCAGACCATGGTGGGATTGAAAGATCATCGAAGTTTAAGGCGCAGGTGGATTATTCTGAGTTGTTAGAATCAGACCATGGTGGGATTGAAAGCAATGACAATAATCAGGTGCTAAAATACACAAGCACATGTTAGAATCAGACCATGGTGGGATTGAAAGCGAATTCACAGTCACACAGAACAATGTCTCATCAGAGGGTTAGAATCAGACCATGGTGGGATTGAAAGTCCTGGAACTTCATCAGGAGGGATATAATTCATTGCAGTTAGAATCAGACCATGGTGGGATTGAAAGATATAGATTAAGGGATAGGCCCAGCTACCATCCTTGTCGTTAGAATCAGACCATGGTGGGATTGAAAGTACGTAATTTTTCCAGTCCCAGCCTTTGTAATAGACAGGGTTAGAATCAGACCATGGTGGGATTGAAAGGAGAATATCAGAGCTAATGGCCGAGGTTGGGTCTTTGTGTTAGAATCAGACCATGGTGGGATTGAAAGCTTTTTTATTTTGACCTCACATAAAAATATTTTTCAGCGTTAGAATCAGACCATGGTGGGATTGAAAGTTAAGTTATGAGAATGCAAAGAAAGCATTGCAGAGGCTGTTAGAATCAGACCATGGTGGGATTGAAAGTACGTAATTTTTCCAGTCCCAGCCTTTGTAATAGACAGGGTTAGAATCAGACCATGGTGGGATTGAAAGATTCTGAAATTCCTCACCTATTTCAGCTCGTTGTATGTAGAATGGAAGATGTGCCCATTTTCCCATACCCTAGAGAAAGGCATAATAATTTCTTTCTGGGGCAAGAAATAATATTCTTTCATCTCTCCAATCTCAAACTCATTTCCTTTTTTCCACCGAAGAGCTTGAGATAGTTCATAGGCAAGCTCAGAGTTGAGCACCAAGGGAATA
>JAGGTO010000107.1 GCA_021163705.1 Thermoplasmata archaeon
AATAGGTACCTATGTATCCGTGCGCTCCCAGAGGCAGGTGAATGAAGGAATAAGAAGAAAATTGAAAATAATATTTTCAGTCTCGAGAAAAAGAGCTGAGGAGGAGATAAAAGAGAGACTTATGGAGATGGGTATCCCGGAAGATATGGCTGAGGAATCATCCAAGAAAATCGCGGGGAATAAGAGCGCTATAAATTCCCTTATTCCTGAGGAGGAGAGCAATGAGAGGAGGGCAGCCATATACACAGGCATAGCTTATATAATAGGGGTGTTTTTTCCTGTCATTCCTTATTTTCTTGCACCCACCACATACATCGCTTTACCATTTTCCATAATTCTAGCTGGAGCTACTCTAGCCGTGGTTTCAACCATAATTTCAATCATGTCAGGTATTTCTGCAGGTGAGAAGGTTGCGGAGATGCTAATTCTCGGACTTGGTGCTGCAGCCCTTTCCTACATCTTCGGAAGCCTGATGAACCTATTTTTTGGAGGGGCATTCATCTGAGAAAAGATATTAAAGGAGGAGCTTATGCCCTCCTATGGATATTTTTCTTGACCTCACACCGGGACGCTTACAGATATGGAAAGTGAAGACTACGCCATGCTAAAACTTGCGGAGAAAATAAAGAGTAGATTCTCCCTGGATATGGATGCTGAAGAAATTTTAAGAAAGATTGAAGAGTATCGTAAGCCCTATATGGATAAAAGACACATATCCTATATGCCTATAAGATTTCTTGTTTTAGAAGCTGTAAAGAGGATAGTTCCCAAAAGATTATGCGCCAATGACTCCTACTGGATAATAGATGAATATTCCAACATTCATGCGAAGTATGTTAAGCTCGCCTCAAATGCCCTTGAAGGTCTTAAAATCCTTAGAAAAATTGCGAGACATATGGGATTAATCACTGATGCTGATCGCCCATTCACCGATAAACTCCTCTTCTCTTTAAAAATAGTGGATTTCTTTGATTCAGTAACGACTGCAGAGGATGTGGGTATTGGAAAGCCTAATCCCAGGATATTCCAGGAGGCCATGAAAAAAGGCAAATCAAATATCAGGATATATATAGGAGACAGTGAGAAGAGAGATATATCGGGAGCAAAAAATGTTGGTATGATCGCCATAAAAATAGGCGGAGATTCCCGGTTAGCAGATTATGTGGCAAAAGATTTAATGGATGCAGCTAGATTCATTCAAACTCTTGAGACGGAATGAATTGCATAACCGTCTTTCCTCTCTCGGTAAGCTTCACTATCACTATCTTCTTTATTATCCCCATATTTTCCAGCTTCTTTATTATTTCCTCCATCTCCTTCTGAGGTATTTCAAGCTTGGCCTGTATATTTTCATAGCTCCATCCCTGTTCTAGCATCTGCAATATGAGCTTTTCACGGTTTGTAAGTCTCATTATTATCTCCCTGTTAACATACTCATCCAGAAGAAGGTTAAGAAGCTGCCAGAAAAAATCCCTTTTAAGTGGAGGAGTTAAAATGTTGATCTCCTCTTTCTCTCCACTCCTCTCAACCTTCAAATTTATCACCGAAACTTTATGAAATCCAATTTCCATGCTTCTTCTGCTCATATTTACCAGGGAAGATATGTGAAAAGAATAGCCTATAGGTTCAAATTTAATCATATATCCATCTACATGAAGATATCCCTTGTTCCATACTTCACCTCTCTTAATGGATATGCGTATCCCCTTAACTATTTCCAGAAGCAGATTTTTCTTAAGCTCTCGAATGCATGGTCCCTCCCCTGAGAAGAGAGTATATATTCTTTCTCTGCTTCTTATATCGAGGTATTCTATCAAAATTGTTGCCCTACCCTCCCTAACTGCTGGAAGTAGTATTCTCTTATCCACACTAAGAATGGCAACAAGTGGTATGCTAACATTCTGCGTTCCCCGTATGATCACAGTATTATTGATCAGATCTATCTTACCCTCTTCCCATTTCTTATCAGTGTAGAAAATGAAGCCTTTACCGTAGGGATGGATGTATTCTCCGATACAGGAAATGGACTTCATTTTTCCTCATTGATGGATACAAATACTTCCATCTCATCTCCAATATGAACATCCTTTATCCTTATATCCTTTCTTTTTTTGAGCTCGTCAATAAATTTATTCATCTCTTCCAGATCTCTGAATACGAATCTCAATATGCGACCTTTGGATTCGCAGTGAAGACCATCTAAAATCTCAGTTGCTCTCTCTGCTGTAAGAGAGCTTGCTGGTGCACTACTCATAGCCTTTTTATACAGCACTTCGTTTATTTTCTCCTCCAGCAGTCCTAAACGAAATGGTTTTGTGATGTAATCATCGGCACCATTTTTCATGAGATTAACAGCGGTGTTGAGATCCTTTACGCCTGTCATCATTATTATACCTACATTTGGGTTAAACTGCCTCACAAAGTTCAGAACCTCCTCACCACTCATATCAGGGAGTATGTAATCCAGGAGAATTACATCTATCTTTTCTCTCGTTTGCTCGAGAATTTTCATGGCTTCCTGGGCACTATGTGCCTTCAAAACATCAAATCCCCTCTTTTTAAGAAAGAGTTCAAGGACCTTGCATAGCTCCTCGTTATCATCTATGACGAGAACCCTTATCTTGCCATCCATATTAGTGTTACAAACTCAAACTATTTATTATTTTTTTGGATTTTATCAATTCTGAGAATCTGCATCTGGCGACATTTTTATATGAAAACTTCCATGATTCATCGTGCGTTATCTTCATCTCTTCGATCCCTGGAAGTTTCCGTTGTGCACATGCCCTGAAAAATATTCTATTGATCCCTATACCGGATGTGAGCATCGCTGTATCTACTGCTATATAACCTCATACATAAGAGATCCATGGAGAGTTCGTCC
This sequence comes from Thermoplasmata archaeon, assembly GCA_021163705.1. GTDB lineage: Archaea > Thermoplasmatota > Thermoplasmata > Thermoplasmatales > Aciduliprofundaceae > S014-41. The sequence goes on from JAGGTO010000107.1 coordinate 2,885, forward strand.
CAAAAAAGATTTTCTAAAGTACTTTGAAAGAGATCTGAAAAATGCAGAAAGAAAATTGCCCATCTCTATGAGCAATTCCTCAGATCCCTATCCCCGCATGGAAAAAGAGCTGTGTATCACAAGGGGTGCAATCTCGCTTATGAAAAGATACAATTTCCCCCTGTTGCTTCTCACAAAATCAGATATGGTGATTCGTGATATGGATCTCCTTGAAAATATGCAGGCAGTAGTGGCTGTAACAATAACCACGCTGGATGATGCTCTGGCAAAAAAATTGGAGCCCTTTGCACCATCTCCATCGAAAAGATTGAGAGCTATAGAGCTCCTTGTTGCCAGGGGAATAAAAACGGTGGTGAGATTTGATCCCATAATTCCCACCATAAACGATTCTGAGGAAAATATAAGAGAGGTGGTGGATACCCTTGCATCCATTGGGATAGAGCAGATAATATCCTCCACCTACAAGGCAAAGAGGGATAATTTTACCCGTGTGATAGGCGTTTTTAAAAAGAATGCTGAGAAACTCAGGGAAATATACTATAAAAATGGGGAGATTGTAAGAGGAATTAGATATGCTCCCCGTGAGCTCAGAATGAGGATATTAAAAAAAGTGAGGGATGAGGCATCGAAGCATGGAATACCATTCTCGGTTTGCAGAGAAGGTTTGTCCCTGAACACTGCACCCACATGCGATGCAAGCCATCTTCTCTGGCGAAATATTTAAGCAGTTGAAGAAGTATAGATTAATTTATGAGTTACATAGATCTGGAGTACGAGCCTCAAGATAGTGATTTTCTCGTTCTCTTCAGGGCAGAGCCTCCAGTCGGGAAGGATGTGAAATATGTGGCAAATAAGATAGCGGAGGAATCATCCATTGGCACATGGACAGAATTGAAGACTCTCTTACCTGAAATCTGGGAAAAATTGAGGGCGAGGGTTTACGAGATAGATGAGAAGAGAGGTCTTGTAAAAATTGCGTATCCTCTTGATCTCTTTGAAGTGAGAAACATGCCTGCCATACTTGCAAGTGTTGCTGGCAATATATTTGGCATGAAGAGTGTGGAAAATCTCAGACTTTTAGATATGCGTTTTCCTGCTGATTTGATAAAGGAATATCCCGGGCCAAAATATGGAGTGGAAGGAATAAGGGAGATGACGGGAGTTAAGGATAGACCTTTCCTGGGAACTATAATCAAGCCGAAAATAGGACTACCTGCAAAGATGCATGCGGAAGTAGCTTACGAGGCATGGATTGGAGGCCTGGATATTGTGAAGGATGATGAAAATCTTGCATCACAGAACTTCAACCGCTTTGAAGATCGTCTATCTCTAACTCTGGAGAAAAAGGACCTTGCGGAAGAGGAGACAGGAGAGCGGAAGATTTACCTTGTAAATATAACTGCATCGTATCCTGAAATGCTTCGCCGTGCCCAGCTTGTGGAGGATATGGGCAACGAGTATGTTATGATAGATGTTGTCATTGCAGGTTTCTCAGCTTTGCAGGGGTATCGCGAGGAGGATTTCCCTATGGCTATTCATGCTCATCGCGCGATGCATGCTGCAATAACCAGAAATCCTAAGCATGGGATAACAATGCTCGCTCTTGCAAAGGTTTATCGTCTTTTAGGCGTGGATAATCTGCATATTGGAACAGCTGTTGGTAAGATGGAGGGCACCGCTGAAGAGGTGCAGAGCATATCCCAGGAGATACAGCTTATGCATGTGCCCTCAGGAGAATTCAGGTTTGAGCAAAAATGGATGGATATAAAACCTGTTCTCTCTGTTGCCTCAGGTGGCTTACATCCCGGGCATATACCTGAGGTGGTGGATATTCTTGGCAAAGATATAGTCATACAGGCTGGTGGAGGAGTGCACGGGCATCCAGATGGCACGAGAAAAGGTG
>JAGGTO010000120.1 GCA_021163705.1 Thermoplasmata archaeon
ATGTATCTCATGTTTCTTCTTATATTACTTCTTATACTGTTTATATATATAAAAGAAGTAGAAATTCAAGATATAAAATATCAAATGTATTTTAAAGTGTAAGAAAAGCATTGGAGAATATTTCTTAATAGAATAGGCAATAGAAAAATACTCTCCTTAACCCTTACCTAAAATCCCTGAAAATCTGGATGAAGTATCCATTTGCAAAACCTCACTAGATATTTATTCGGTCTTTTCCTCTCTATTTTCAACAGCGCTACTCAAAGAGTCGATATCTACCTTGTTGTAGGCGAATAATTTCCATACTCCATAGAAGGATTTTCAGTTTGTGAGAGTAGAATTGCGAGAACGAATTTACAAAATTATTTATAATGATACTCATATCATAAAATAGGCCAAATATATGGAGAGGATGCCAATGAGGGTAATCGGAGACCCTGCACAGGTAATGATTAACTATTTGAAAGCCTATGTGACTGAGGGATATCAAGATAAAGGTAAAAGTGGAAAACTTCTAGATGATGCCTTTAAGAATGAAGCTTTTGAGATATGGGTTAATGCCTATACAGAGTTTATACCTGGATTTCAAGAAAAGTTAAAGAAAATGTTGAAGAATTTATCCCTTCCCATTGAAGATGAAATTCTATCTATATTCCAAAGAGGCTTGCTTTCGGCGGCAAATATGGAGAAATTGAAAATGTTCGAATCTCGTCTTAAAAGGGCATTGGCTCTACCATTTGATGAATATATGGAGCTTGCATTGAAATATCTTCCGGAAGGGACAAAAATTAATGCTACCGTCTATATTACGCTCGATCCTTTTAACTCTGGGATGGTGCATCAAGACGAAGTTTTCTTGAGCATTTTCTTGACAGAGCCCGATTCTGAAATATGTAGTGATTTTGCACATGAATTTCATCACATAGGAGCAGAATATTGGTTAGAAAAGAATACTAAACTCAAGGCTTTGGAAAATTCTCATGAATATGGAAAAATTTTAGCGTCGTTGTTCACTTATTTTGTTACAGAAGGCCTTGCAAATTGGTACACTTCGCCTATGGCAATTAGTGTGGTGGAAGGTTTGGAGGGGGCAGAAATGCACAATAAGGCTGTAATAAAATTGGAAAAAGAAAAAATCAAACTAATAAAACATTTAGAGAAACTCTTACATTGGATTTGCGAGAAGCATCAACCGATTGATGAAATAAAAGATGCTCTCAACAAATTGAGTGTGGACACATCTGGGGCAGGATTACCTCCTGGGCACTTTCTATCGGGCTACATGGTTAAAGTAATGGATGAAAATCCTAATATAGAAAAAGGGCGTATTATCAATCTCGTAAAGAATCCATTTGATTTCTTTGACTTATACAATATGGCCGCCGATGAGGGAGAAAAACTGGATAGTTCACTGCTTAAGCAGCTGAAGTTAGTAATTGATAGGTGGTCTAGCTAAATCTATTCTCTGGTTACTTTACATTCTGCAAAATTATTTATACCATAAACCTTTTCGTGGTTTGCCTGTGATTGATTAAATGAAGGAGGTATAAAAATGGCTGCAATATATGTAAGATTCGAAGTTCCAAAGGAGCTACAGGATAAGATCTACAGCGCAGTTGAGATAGCAAGAGAGACGGGAAAAGTGAGAAAGGGAACAAATGAGGTCACGAAGGTAGTTGAGCGAGGTGATGCAAAATTTGTGATCATTGCGGAGGATGTAAATCCTCCAGAGATAGTTGCGCACCTTCCACTGCTATGTGAGGAAAAGGGAATAAGCTATGGGTATGTTGCAAGCAAGCAAGAACTAGGAAAGAGAGTAGGGATAAAGAGTGCTGCCTCTGTGGCCATAGTGGATTTCGGCAAATCATCGGAGCAATTCAAGGAGATTATTGAACAGATAAAAGCCATTAAGAAGTAAGGTGATGAAAAATGGCGGATGAAGCGACACCTGCGGAAGTTGTCGAGATAATGGGGAGAACGGGGATGACTGGCGAGGTTACTCAGGTTAGGGTTCGTGTTCTTGAAGGGCGAGATAAGGGAAGAATACTGACCAGAAATGTGATGGGGCCAGTGAGAGTTGGAGACATCCTGATGCTTCGTGAGACTGCAAGAGAGGCAAGAAAGCTGGAGGCAAGGTGATACAGATGCCTTACAAGCACATATGTGCCTTCTGTGGGCGTGAGATAGAACCTGGCACAGGGAAGATGTATGTGATGAGTGATGGCAGGGTATTTTATTTCTGCAGCAGCAAATGTCAAAAGAACATGTTGAAACTTCACAGAGTACCCCGAAAGGTGAGGTGGACTGAAGCTTATAGAAAGGAGAAGAAGATAAGGTTGCATTTACTTGAGAGGCGAGAGCATGAAGCAAAGAACACTGGTTCTGCTAAAGCCTGATGCGATTAATAGGAGACTGGTAGGAGAGATAATCTCCCGCTTTGAGAAGAAGGGTCTAAAAATAGTGGCAATGAAGATGCTATGGATGTCCCGCAAGATGGCAGAAAGGCACTATGAGGTTCACAGGGGAAAGAGTTTTTATGAGAGTCTTCTAGATTACATAACTTCTGGTCCCATAGTAGCCATGGTTCTCGAAGGTGAGGAGGCCATAGCTGTAGTGAGAAGAATGATGGGCAAGACCAATGGAGTGGAAGCAGACCCTGGGACAATAAGGGGTGATTATGCATTGAGTGTGCAGAATAACCTTGTGCATGGCTCAGATTCTCCAGAGAGTGCAGAGAGGGAGATAAAATTATTTTTCACGGAGCAAGAGATCATGGAATACCGACTAATCGATGAGATATGGATATAAATGTGCAGGGTACCTGAGGAGAAGGACATTGGCATTTTTTCTTTTTTATCTAAATCCCCTGGAGTGGGTGGAAAACTTAGAAAGAGGGTGGAAGATTTTTTTGTAGAGGAAATTCCCAAATCTTTTCCCAAAAAATCCAGAGGAAAGAATCTGTGGTTAAAAATAAAGCTGAGAAACTGGGAAACCAATAGATTTATCAAAATTTTGAGCCGTAATCTGGGGATAAGCAGAAATCGCATAAAATTTGCAGGCACAAAGGACAAAAGGGCCATCACAATTCAATATTTCTGCATTTTAAATTATCCTTGGGAGATAAATTTAAACCTCAAGGATGTGGAAATTCTTGAAATTTTTAGAAGTGATGCCTGTTTAGATTTGGGAGACCTCCTGGGCAATAAGTTTCGCATTGTTTTGAGTGATGCAATATGCGATGAAAGAATAAGAAATGTGGAAGAGGAGCTCAACGGTTTTTTTCCAAATTTCTTTGGAGTGCAGAGGTTTGGGGCCTCAAGGCCCATAACCCATATTGTAGGAAAATTCATACTCCTGGGTGAATTTGAAGAGGCAGTGAGATATTACATTGGTTATCCATCTCCATTTGAGCATGATGAAGGCCGCCGCATATTTTTTGATACCCTGGATGCCAGAGAGGCTTTGAAGAATATAGGAAAGGCAGACTACGAGAGAGCCATGCTCAACTATCTTATCTTGCATCCTGGGGATTATGCAGGAGCTTTAAAATCCTTGCCAAATAATCTTCTTTTGCTTTTTATTCATGCGTATCAGGCTTACCTCTTCAACATCATGGTAAGCAGAAGATTGGAGTATGGAATAGAATTGGAGGATGGAGATGTTGTGATGAAGGTGGATCAAAATGGCTTACCCATTCAGGAATTTGTGAGTGTAAATTCTTTTAACAGGAATACTATTCAAAAGAGAATTTTGGAAAGAAAAGCATACCTCTCAACAATTCTCCCCGGTTATAAAATTGAATTCAGCGGTGGAATTCAGGGAGAAATTGAAAGAGATGTTATGGAGGAGGAGGGCATAACCCCGGAGATGTTCAGAATAAAGGAGATGAGAGAGCTCAGTTCCAAGGGAAGAAGAAGAAATATTCTCTCCCCAATCGTGGATTATAAAAGAAGTGAATGTCTCTTCGAATTCTTCCTTTATCGAGGCTCATATGCTACCTCTTTAATGAGAGAGTTTATGAAGCAGAAGGAGCTTCATTTTTATTGAAGAGTCCAAATCTTAGTTTGAAACTCTTTAGAATTTTTATTGCTCTCGTTGAAAATAAATCGATGAATATCACATTTCCCGCAGCATGTAGAGTATCAAACCAGAAAGATAAGCTCTCCACATAGAGAAAACCTGCTACTGTATGTGGATCCATATAGAGGAGCCAGTAAGAGATATTCATTATAATGCCATAGAGATATCCTGCAATAATACCAAGAATTAGGAAAAGATAGTATTCGTATTTTCTTCCTTCTGCAATTTTTCTAAAGAACCATCCCAGCACTCCTATGAGACCCCAGGCAACCATTTGCCAGGGAGTCCAGGGCCCCTGGCCAAGAAAGAAGTTTGAGAGAAGAGCAGTTTCAGCACCCACCATAAATCCTGCTGCAGGACCAAATACATAACCTGTGATTAGAATAAGGAATGTACAGGGTTGCACAGAGGGTATCGCGGCAAATGGAATCCGGGAGGCTGCAGAAAATGCTCCTAAAACTGAAATTGTGGCAACCTCCTTTGAACCAGTAACTTTTCTCTCGTAATAAAGAAAGAGTTGAAAAATAACAAGAATAAGGAAAATAAGAGATATGAGTCCCCACCAGGAAGATAGAAGAGGAGCGTATATAGCACTCAGAACGATTATGAGAATAAGGAATGGAAGTATGAGAAAGTCCTTCACACTCATTTTATTACCTCCAGATCCTCCTCTACCAGTATTTTTTTATCCACACCCTCTATTCCCTGTGCCACCTTATTTACCTGGGTAGAGTATGTTAAGGAGGAGCACATAATTTCTCTCTTATTTCCAATAACTCTAATTCTCCCATCTGAAAGTATGGCCACTCTGGTAGCATTTCTAGCCAGGGTCTCCACATCATGGGTTATGAGAATCACAGAATGCCTTTGAATATATTTTTTCAGAAAACTGGAAAGTCTGAGTTTGAATTTATAAGATAGGCCCCTTGTTGGCTCGTCGAGAATGAGGATTTCAGGCTCCATAACGGCTATACTCGCCACTGCAGCAAGCATTCTCTCCCCCCCAGATAGCTCGCTGGCATTTCTATCTCTAAGCTCCCAAATACCAAGCTCCTTCATAATATTCTCAGCTCTTTTTCTCTCTTTATCTGAAAGAAGGTATGTTACATCCTCGTATATTGTGTCTCCCAAAAGATGGATATTTGGGTTCTGGAAAACCATGGATATTGCTCTGCTTCTCTCTTTCTCCCCATATTTCTCTATTGGTTTTCCCAGTATTCTAATTTCCCCTTTTTGTGGTCGGAGAAGCCCTGTGAGGAGTTTTGCCAGGGTGGTTTTTCCCGTGCCATTTCTTCCCACAAGTCCCAGAAGCTCATTCCTGTATATTTTTAAATTGAGCTTTCTTATGACTCTATGTGCACCATATGAAAACTCTATATTGAGGACCTCACCTATCAAATCATTAAGTAAAATTCTCTCCTCTTTCACCCTAACATTCTTGAGATACCGTGATAGGGATTTTCTCCCCTCCTTTACTGTGAGAGGGAGCATCTCCACCCCAAATCTTTTTGCAACCCTCGTAATCTGAGGATAGCCAACTCCAAGGGCATCAAGATCAAGCTTTGAAGCAATTATTCTTGGTTCCCCATCACCAACAATTTTACCTCTGTCGAGGACTATTAGCCTATCCGCACGATGCATGGTCCTCTCCATTCTGTGCTCCACCATTATAATACCTATTCCCAGGTCATCATTCAGTCTCTCCAGAAGGGATAATAGAGATTCAGCACTGTTGGGATCTATCTGGCTTGTAGGTTCATCTAAAAGCAAGTAGCGGGGATATCTTGCTATTGCAGTAGCTATGGCCACCTTCTGTTTCTCACCTCCAGATAAGCTCTCAATCTTTCGATGTCTCAGAGGATATATGTCCAGAAGATCCAGAGTCTCCTCTACCCTCTTTTCTATCTCCCCCTCTTTCATTCCTATATTTTCAAGTGGAAATGCTATCTCTTTCTCCACCGTGTGCATTAGAATTTGATTTTCAGGGTCCTGAAACACTGTTCCTACATAATTTGCAATTTCTCGAGGTGGAAAATTTTTTATGCTTTTACCATCAATCCTAACCTCTCCCCTTTGAGAACCTCCGTAGAAATGGGGAATCAATCCATTTATGCTTCTCAGAAAAGTTGTTTTTCCGCTACCTGAGTCACCTATTAGGAGAACAAACTCACCTGGAAAAATTTTGAGTTCTATATTTTCAAGCGCAGGATTACTGGCGGAGGCATATCTGAATGAGTAATTTAAAAATTCAATCATTTTCCTCCCTCCTTGAAAGTATGAGTAGAAGAAGAGGGGCAGTTAGCAGGAAATACAGTTTTATGTTGGGACATACAATAAGCTCGTTACCAATACCCATCATAACAACTAAAGCGGTGGCTATTATGGAGAGAAGAAGAAAAGATGAAACTATAAGTTTCTCTCTCCAGGGGAAAGAAATCCTTCTCCATGCTCTCCTATTTTTGGATGGAAATCCCTTTATTTCCAGAGCCTCAGCAATATAGATACTCCTCTCCAGAGAATTTGTGAGTAGCGCAGACATTAAAGGTGATCTTGCTCTTATTTTATCCTTTAACTTTCCAGAAGATATGGCTACTCCCCGGAGCCTGAGAACTTCGACGCTTTCTGAGGCTTCCTGTGCCATTATGTTAAAAAATCTCAGGGAAAGAGCGAGAGTTATAAGACTTCTTTGTGGAAATCTGAATTTTTCTAAAATCTCTATCAGCTCGTCCATGGTTATGTTGCTGTTGTATATGGAGAAAGCACCCATTATTATTACAATTCTTAGCCCCATTGAATATGCAAAGGCCAGAGATTCCCAGGTTATTTTGATGAAATGATTGTAATATATTACATGCGTGCCTTTGCCTACAAGGAAAATATTGAATAGAAGAATAAAAAAGAGAATGTAAAGGGAGTACTTCATGAATGTTTTCCAAAGATGTGATTGCACAAAGAGCTTGATTATGAATAGCATTAAAAAAAGCAAAAAGAGAAAATATGGGGAGGAGAAAAGGAGGGATAGATAAATCACCGCAGAGAGCCATATGGAAAGAGTTATGGGTGAGACCTTTTTTTGAAAAAAACTAAATTTTCCAAATAGCAGGATGAGGAACGTACCTGCTATGAAAGTGAGTAGAAATGTAAAAATCATATGGGCTCTCCCTCCAGAATCCAGAAGCTCTCAATTTCATGGTTGATAAGTGCATTAATTACCTTGGGTATGTATTCTTCGTTGCCTGAAATGAGAAGCAATAGATTCTCACAGGCCCATACTCCCTTTGGATTGTAGGGAGATTGTGTAATCTGGGCAAAGGCACCTCTGTATCTATGGTTCTTCCTATCGTACACCACACCATCTTTGAAGTAGTATTTCCATCCCAGCTTGAGGTATCTCCCATTTAAATCCCTGATTATTTTTGCTGAGTTTCCTATGAGCACTGCATTACAATTTTTCAATTTGCTCTCCTTTAGCTCCTCTATAGCTACCAGGGATACATTCACCTTCATCTTTTTAAAGAAATGGTAAAGCTCTTCTGCATTCTTCTCATATTCCATTTCGTAGGCCACAATAAGGGAGTATGTTCTGCTGTCATATCCATGCACAAACATGGCCGGGAAATCCATAAGCTCAGAATTCACAGCCAGATCTTTCCAGGAATGATAATCCCATCTTATTATATCTCCGGGATTTATGATGTAATCCTGGGCACCCATATTGCTCAAGATTCCATTAACATAGTAAAACCAGTCCTCTTGGGTGATGGGATTAGAGGAAATATTATTTATTGCCACCACAAATTTTCCACCATATGCCGTGGAAACATTCACCAAAGATTTAAGCGTATCCATGACTG
>JAGGTO010000024.1 GCA_021163705.1 Thermoplasmata archaeon
AGGCTTAGAGGACGGCAGAAGCCACTTAGAATATATCTTTGCGTACTCTCCACAGTCCTTCACCTTCTTAAGGGCATTGTTCAGGGCATTGAGCAGGTCCCACTCACCCTTTCGCACCGCCATGGCGATGGGTAGAGAGAAAAGCTTCACTCCAGTGGGCACCACATTCTTAAGATGATATAAGGAAATATAGTATATCCCCGTTTTTTCTTCCTGGATAAAATAATCTGCGTATCCTAAATCCAGATACTTCAACGCTACCTGAGAACTGGTAACTTCTATCAATGTGAAATTAACCCCTGTTTCATTCATATATTCCTTCAACTTTATCTCTGTGATATCACCTTTGATAACTGTAATTCGAAGGTCTGCCATATCTCCAATACCATTAATCGGCGGAGCGTTTCTGTTTCGAAAAACAACAAAACTCAGCGTCATGTAGGACTCAGTGAAATCAAAACTGCGATTTCTCTCAGGAGTGGGAACTATTCCCATTATTACATCCACAAAACCTGTTTGAAGCGAACTTTCCACCTCCCCCCAGTCCATGGGAACATACACGAAGGAGTAGGGAGTGTACTTTTCCATGGCATCCAGCAGGTCTATGTGAAAGCCCACAAGATTGCCCTTCTCATCGTAGTATGAGTAAGGTGGCGTGTTTTTATCAATTGCAATCCTTATTTTTGGCTTCTCCTCAGGTTTTGGGGCATAATAAACCTTATAAAGTGAGTAGGAAAATACAATAAGCAGGACTATGAGGATTACAAGCATCACCCCTATAACCCTGTTCGAAATTCTTCTCATTATTTAAAGATATACGGAGCGATGCTATAAAAAGTTTATTACATAATTCTACGAGTTTATTATCACTCACCGCACCTGTTGAAGTATTTCGACGGCAAGCTTTCTCCCTATGCCCGGTATTCTCACAAGCTCCTCTTCTGTGGCGGTTCTAAGCTTTTCTATGCTTGTGTATCCAGAATCGAAGAGTCTGCGTGCTCTAACTCTTCCAATACCTCTTATCCCTACAATTGGAAGAAGCTCCTCTTTAACACCATATTTAATCCTGAGCCTGAGTTTTTCTACCTCATGATAATGCTCATATCTCAAAATCTTTCCAATTTCTGCAAATGCGTAAAGAAGCCAGTCTGCGATTTCCACCCTGCTATGCAGGTCTCCCGGCCCTATATCGTATCTTCTCACAATCAAATCCTGGGAGGTCTCGTTCATCCATTCTAAAAGAATCATGGCGGTTTTTATTGCCCCAAAAAAGGTCTCCGAATCCACCTCGAACTCATCCACCGCAAGCTCGTGAGAATATGCCACAGTAAAAAGCTCCTCCATCTCTCCCCTCTTTGGATACACCGGAACCATGTCAGGTGTGCATGAGATCGTGTGAAGCACGCAGAATTCATCATATGGTAAAGAATAGCATTTTTTGAAAATTAGTGCCGTGTATGGATCTATGTAAAGATCCGATGTTCTCTTCCCGAATGGAGTTGGTAAAATGAGCCTCTTCCTTCTTATAAATTCATTTTCTTCTAGAAACTCCAAAATTCTCTCGATCTTCTTATGGAGATACTCCAAAGGCATCTTGAATCCATAGAATGTTCCCTCAAAAAAATGATGTATGTCCTCCTCTGTATTGGCCATGTTGCTTGCTATTAAAGCAAGAAGATGTGTCCGTAAAGCACTCTCATTGGATAATTTTGATTCTATCTCCTCAACCTCCCCATGAATGTATCTTTCCATGTATTCCATTGCTCTGTTTTCACTCCTCGCATATATTATTCCCTCCCCATATTTATCATATTTTGGCCTTCCAGCTCGACCCAGCATCTGCTTTACTTCCATAACCGGTATGTGGACACTCATGAATCCGTTGTACCTCGTGACATCCCTCACAATAACCATTCTTGATGGAAGGTTTATTCCAGCTGCAAGAGTGGGAGTGGCAACAATGCTCTTAATATATCCACGCTTAAAAGAATCCTCCACCTTCTTTCTCTGAAAATTTGTAAGTCCTGCATGATGGAATGCCACCCCCCTTAAAATCACCTTTGCCAGCTTTTCACTGTATATGGTATATTCCTCCTCCATGATGCTCTGTGCTATCTCCTGCAAACTTTCTTTATCCTCCTCACTTAGCACCCTTTCCACCTTCTTGCCCAATTTCTCTGCAAGAGATTCCGCCGATTTTCTACGATTTACAAAAATGAGAACTTGACCACCATTTTCTATACTGCTTTTCACCAAATTTCCTATTCCCAGTGTATCCCGCTTTATCTTTCTCTCCTCCCCATCACTGAAAAGGAGAGTATCATCAAAATAAACTCCAAGCCTGAGTGGAACCGGTCTGAATTCGCTGTAGATGTGAGATGCATTGAGCCATTTTGCAATATCTTCTGAGTTTCTTATAGTGGCAGATAATGCTATGATCTGTGCATCTTCATTGATGGTCTTTAGCTTCGATATCACCATCTCAAGTGTGGGACCTCTTCCCTCCTCACCTAAAAGATGCACCTCATCCACCACAATAACTCCAAGCTCATAGGCATAATCTAAATCATGTCTCAGTATAGAATCCATCTTCTCACTTGTGGCTATGACCACATCGTAATACTTGAGATAACCGGCAGGACTGTCATAATCACCCATGGCCAGGGCTACCTTCATTCCAAATTTTTCAAATCTTCTTAGCTCCTCATATTTCTCCATTGCCAGAGCTCTTAAGGGCACAATATATACGCTTTTTAATCCGAGGGAGTATGCCCTCAATATAGCTATATAAGCTATGAGAGTTTTACCACTCGCCGTGGGGACGGATACCACCAGACTCTTTCCTTTAAAAATTTCTTTTATTGCCTCCTCCTGTGGCGGATACAGCATTCTTATTCCTTCATCTTCAAAAACCCGTAGCCAGTCCTTGTTTAGAGGAATTTCATTAATTTCCACGGAGGATTAATCCATTGAGGGTTTAATAATTTTCCCTATTCCCACACCCTAGGGCATAATTAGGGAAGAGATGAAGAGCAGAAAGCGATTTCATAGCAAAATCTGCCATAAAACAAAAATAAGGTGCCTGGATCTCTTCCTGTACCCCTTCCATTTATGTGACAAGGCAAGAGGCAAGAAAAAGGTTAAATAGGGGAGGAGAGATGAGAGAGGTATGAAAATGGGAGAGTACACGGTGATTATAGAGAGAGATGAAGACGGGTACTATGTTGGAGAGGTGGTGGAATTACCCGGATGTTTTACACAGGCAAAGAGCATAGATGAACTGCTGAGGAGGATAAAGGAGGCGATAGAGTTATATATAGAGGAAGAGGGGGATATAGAGATAAAAAATCATTTTGTGGGTGTGCAGAGGGTACAGGCATGAGTGGAAAGCTACGGTTGGTTGATGCGGAA
>JAGGTO010000066.1 GCA_021163705.1 Thermoplasmata archaeon
ATGGAAAGCCATCTGATAAACCTGCTACCATAGGTTCTGCCTACGGAAAGAATAAAGCCAAATAAAAATCCACCAATAAAAACTAAAGCTGTGAGCTCTAAGGTACATACAATTCCCTTAGATAGCTCAGAGAGAATATACTCATAGTTCACTCCTCTTCACCTCTTGAATAGAGTTCAAATATTCTTCTCAAGAAGTCCTTAGTTTCTTTTTTCTTGGGCTTATATATGATCTCCTGAGGTTTCCCCCTTTCCCAGATCACTCCATCATAGAAGAATAAAATCTCATCCGCCACTCCGAGGGCAAAGCCAATTTCATGGGTAACCACAAGCATAGTGACATGTTTTTTAGATAACTCTTTCATAACATCCAGTACTTCACCTACAAGTTCTGGATCAAGGGCAGATGTGGGTTCGTCAAATAATATAATCTCAGGGTCCATTGCCAAAGCTCTGGCAATGGCAACTCTCTGCTGTTGCCCTCCAGATAGCTGAGCGGGATATTTAGAAGCACAGTCTTCCAGTCTTACCATTTTAAGGGCTTTATACGCTCTCTCAGTGGCTTCATCATCGCTCAATTTTTTCACAATTTTTAGACCGATTTTTACATTGTCCAACGCAGTAAGATGCTTGAAAAGATTAAAATGCTGAAAAACAAAGCCTATTCTAGAACGAATCTTCTTTATATCTACATTTTTAGATGTAATCTCATCTCCTTTGAAATAAATTTTCCCTCCATCAGGCTCTACAAGTCTGTTAATACATCTGAGCATTGTACTTTTCCCTGCACCACTGGGACCGATTACCACCTTTGTTTCTCCTTTGCCTATAGAAAAGCTCACTCCTTTAAGAACTTCATTGTTTCCGAATCTCTTTTTCAAATCTACTACTTTAAGGATTTCTTCATACACGAATCATCCCTCCAAGACCTTTTATGCGGTATTTCTCACTTATGCGATTTGCTATGGTTACTACAGTGAGAACGATTATGAGATAAAACACAGCAGCGATACCATACCAGAGAAAAGGATCTTTTGTTACTTGAACCAATTGAGTGGCTTTCTCTGTGAGTTCCACAATCCCGAGTACCAATGCTATGGATGTATCTTTAAGAACCACTGCATACTCATTGAGCCATGGGGCAATAGAAAAGCGCAGCGCCTGTGGCAAAACTATATGGAGTATGGTTTCTCCACGCGACATTCCCAAAGATAGGGCAGCTTCAATTTGCCCCTTATCCACAGATTGAATGCTGCTTCTAAATATCTGGGACTGATATGCAGATGATCTAATCCCAAGACCAATCACTGCGGTCAAAAACGCAGACATGCCTATATGAAGAAGAAGGGGAAGTGAGAAAAAAAGTATGAAATAAATGGCAATAAGAGGTATTCCTCTAAGTATGTTCTCGTATCCCATGGCTATGTATCTTACCACTCTACCTCCATAGGTCTCTGCAATGGCCACAACAATTCCTATTACAAATCCCAAAAAAATAGATAAGAGAGATAATACTATGGCTATATATGCTCCCTTAGCTAGGAAGGGCAGTGCATCACTAAGTGGCACCTGCATATTCCAGATCCTCCAGTGTCAGGATTATCCAAAGTATTTTTCTACGAGCTGATCCCATTCCGGAGAGTTCATGATTTCATCAAGGGCCTGATTTATTTTATTAAGTAACTCAGTATTTCCCTTCTGAATAGCTATGCCATAGTTCTCCCCTGTCTCAACGGTGTAAACTTGCTTTATGTCATAACTTTTCTCAAAGCTTGATACTACTGTAGTATCCATTATTACCAAATCTACCTGTCCACTTACAAGTGCCTGCACAGCGTCTACAAAGGAGCTATAAGCATTCAATGTACATTTGTCCTCACCGATATTATCCTTTACCCACAGGAACCCGGTGGTACCCATAGAAGCACCTATTACCTTCCCTTCCAGATCCTCTGGAGAATTTATAACGATATTGGAATCTTTTCTTGCCACTATGGCCTGATCAGCGTGCCAGTAGGGTTTGCTAAAATCTATTACCTGCTCTCTCTCTTCTGTGATGGTCAATGCTGCAATTACTACATCCACTTTCCCCGTCTGAAGAGATGGTATAAGAGAATCAAATGCCATATTCCTCATTTCTATCTTATACCCTATCTTTTCCCCTATCATTTTAATGAGCTCAACATCGAACCCTGTAATCTCTTGAGTATCAGGATCAATGTATTCGAAGGGTGGAAAATCGGCAGATGTAGCCACCACCAACACTTTTTCCTCTTCCCCTGAAGGCCTAGTAAAATAATAGGCTCCCACAGCAGCAATGATTACTATTACTACCACTATAACTGTGGTCCAGATCCATTTTCCCTCCATGTTAATTCACCACCTGAAACATATGTTTGTAGAGTATTTAAAGTTTTTTCAGTATTACTTCAAATTTTATTCTCTATCAAGAGGCAAAGTTAGGCAGGATGGTCCTCCAGAGCCTTTTGTGAATTCCGAAAGATCTATGGGATAAACTTTAAAACCTCTTTGCTCAAGAATTTTTCTCGCTGCATAATTTCTCATTCTGCAGATCACCTTATTATTTCCCAGGTAAATCACATTGGCGGTTACCACATCGTGACAATTTATCCAGAGTACCTCAAAATCTTTGAGAATATTCTCGGAAAATGCGTTTTTACATGCAATAACTGTGTCTTTCCCAATGAAAGTCATCATTCCACCTAGATGGAGATAATCAGGTGGGACATCAATTATTCTCATATCGTATCCCATTTTTTCAAATATTCGTGATAATTGATTTAAACCCTCTTTATTTGTTCTCTTAGAATTTCCAACAAATGCGTATGGATAGGCCACAATGATATCTCCACCTTCTGCAGTGCCGGGTTTAGTTATCTCTCCTGCCTTCTCTAGACCAAGATTCTCTAATATTTTTCCCATCCATTCATCTTCACCTCTTCTTGTAGGTAAGCCCATTCTCAACTTAATATACGAATCTCCCAGAGAAACTGCCATATCCATCGTGAAAACGGAATTGGGATGGCCAGGTAGCTCTTTGACAGTAATAACTTCAACTCCAGAATTGCCTATGAGCTTTCTCAACTCACTGTGCTGTGCTATTGCCCTCTCTTTATTTGGAATCTCTTGAAAATTATGCTCTTTCAGGTTTTCCACGTTGAAGTACTCTTTTTCTGGAGGGCACATAATCACTCTCTTCAATCTTCCCCCAGAGTGGAAATATTTCATAAAGGTGGATGCATCTTTTTATAGAAATATTTAACGGCAAAATTTTTCAGAATTATATAAAGATTAGAAAACATTTTATATTTCTTTGAAAATATCGTAATTTATGAAAGTGGATACCTTTTTGGTGGAAGAATTTATGGATGCTTGGGAACACAAGGTTGAACTGAACATTGCAGAGACCTGCGTAGCGCCCTTTAAACTGAATGAGTTTCTCTCACTTGTGGGGGAAGAGGATTATCTTGAAAAACTTAGAGATTTGGAGCTTACATACGGTTATCCAGGAGGTTTACCAGAGCTAAAAGAAGCCATTGCAGAACTCTATAAAGATGCTACTGCTGACAATATTTTGATAACCCATGGTGCAATAGGTGCAAATTTCTTGACATTCTTCAGTCTGGTTGAGCCCGGAGATACCGTTGTATCCGTATTTCCCACATATCAGCAACTTTATAGCGCACCAAAACCATTTGGAGCAAAGGTAAAGCTTCTCCGTCTCAAAGAAGAAAATAAGTGGAATATTGATTTGGATGAACTGAACGAGCTTGTGGACAAAAAAACAAAGTTAATAGTTATCAATAATCCTCACAACCCTACTGGAAATGTGGTAGAGGAGAGAATATTAAAGGGGGTATGCGAGATAGCAGAAGATGTTGATTCTTATGTTCTCTGCGATGAAGCATATTATGGGCTGTGGTTAAAACCTGAATACGCTGCGCCTTCTATGGTGGATATTTGTGATAGGGCTATAGTAACACGATCTTTTTCAAAATCTCTGTCTCTCACGGGATTGAGATTAGGATGGATTGTGGCAGATAAGGAGGTAATCAAGCAAATGGCTCCTCATCGACAGTATACAATTCTGAGCTGCAGTATTCTCTTGGAAAAATTAGCACTCCTTGCCGTTCAAAACATAGAAAAAATATATGAGAGAAGCCTTGAAATTATAAGGAGGAACTATGAGATTATGAAAAACTGGGTGGAGAAAGAACCATTAATAAACTGGATACCGCCTAAAGGAGGAAGTACAGCGTTTCCAAGATACCATCTGGATATGCCATCGGAGGAACTCGCAGTAAGGCTTATAAAAGAGACGGGGGTGTTCATAGTTCCGGGGTCCTCATTTGAAATAGAAGGGCACTTCCGGGTAGGGTATGGAAATAAAACGGAGACTATAAAGGAAGGCTTGCGCAGATTCTCAGAGTTTTTGGAGAAACTCACTTGATTTCTTTTTCCTTTAATTTTTCATAGACCACTTTCGCAATTTGAAGATCCTGTACGGCAACGCCAGTTAGATCAGCCACGGTGATCTCATCCTCGGATTGTCTCCAGAGCTCTCTGGAGGGTATTACTTTTCCCAACTCCAGGATCTTTTCTTTGGAAAGATAGCCTTTCTCCACAGCGTGATGTATTTCTCCCCTCTCTATGCACTGGGAGATGCTATCTGCCACAACTCTATCTGCCTTTAGGAATATTTTTGGATCTATTTCATTCTTCTCAGGGGTATCTGCGCCCATGGCAGTTATATGCGTGCCTTTCTTTATATCTTCAGCCTTTAAAAGAGGAACTGTTGAAGGAGTGGCCGTCACTATCAGGGGACATTCTGCCACATCTCTTGGATTGGTTGTTGTTTTTACATTGTATCCAAGATTTCCCATATATTCTTTATATTCTTTGAGACGCTTTTCTGTTCTGCTCCATACCACCACATCCTTGGTGGAAACTATCCCGTCAAGGTAAAGAACCTGCATCTTCCCTTGGATTCCGGCGCCAAGTACTCCTATGCAGGAGACATCTTTTGGAGCAAGATATTTAGCGGCAATTGCTCCTGCCATAGCGGTTCTAACATCGGTCAAGTATCCTTCATCGAGAAGAATCGCTTCAGGTACACCTGTTTTCTGACTAAAAAGAAGCATAAGACCCTGAGTGCTCGGCAGATTGTACTTATAATTTTCATAGAAGCCGGAGGCTATCTTAATCACATAATACTTACCTCCTACTATATAACCGTATTTTATATGCACATCTCCAGGGGGATCTTTGAATATCAACTCTCCCACTGGCGGAATCACTGCTTTACCCTGAGAATAAGCTATGAAACCTTCTTCTATAGCCCTCATTATTTCCTCTCTCTTCATTTCTTCCAAAGCTTTCTTTATCTCCTCCAATTTATATATATTCATTTTTATCACCACACATTATCTTTTTTAAAGTATTGGAGCTTAACCTACATCCACTCAAAACAAGAACTACATTTTTGCCCATAAACCTTTCCTTTTCCTTAAGATAGGAGGCAACGGAAAGAGCTGCAGCCCCCTCTACAATCATGTGATGCTTTTCCACAACCAATCTAATTGCATTTTTTATTTCTTCCTCTGTAACAAGAATGAAATCATCCACATACTTCTGGCATATTTCAAAGGTGATGGCTCCTTTCTCTATTCCACCGGCAGTGCCATCTGAGAGTGTAGGCTTTGACTCCATCTCCACTATTTTTCCTGCTTTTATCGATTCATACATCACAGGGGAATTTAGAGGCTGGCATCCAATTATTTCTATGTCAGGATTGATAGATTTGAGATAAAGGGCTATGCCTGAAACGAGGCCGCCACCTCCTACGGGAACTAAAACGGAATCCACATTTTTTATTTGCTCTGCTATTTCCACTCCCACAGTACCTTGACCGGCAACAATTTTAACATCATTATAGGGAGGTAGATATGTCATTCCCTTTTCCGATGCGAATCTTCTGGCATAGTTTTCTGTTTCCACGCAATCCTTACCGTGAAATCTCAGCTCAACATCATAGAATTTGAGATCTTCAAGCTTGGCTGGAGATGCGTTTTCAGGGAGAAATATTATTCCTTTATATTTTAGCTTCTGAAGAGCGTATGCTACAGCAACTCCATGGTTTCCTGTGGATGCAGTCACCACACCTTTTTCTTTCTCCTCATCGCTGAGAGAGAGAATTTTGTTAAAGGCACCTCTTATTTTGAAAGACCCTGTAACCTGAAAATTCTCAAGTTTGAGGTAAACTTTTCCACTTCCCAAAGAGCTGAGATGTGGCGAATATTCTAGGGGTGTCATTCGGATGTATGCTCTTATCCTTTTGCTTGCTTCTGAAATTTCCTCCGGGAAAAATTCAAAACGCATACGGCATCTTTATGTGAAAGTGAGTATATAAAATTTTCTAAATTTTCCTTAAATTACTGCCATTTTTAATTCATTTCTGTGAAATTTTTTAAAGCCTTAAAAAAATTTATTATAGAGAAATAAAATTCACCTATATGAAAAATTTTCAGAAGTCATATGTTTCCCATCGTGCAAGGAGTACACCTCCTTCAGGAATAGGAGAGATATTCAACAGGGCAATTATGCTAGAGGATGTCATACATCTGGAAGTGGGAGAACCCGATTTTGATACTCCACAGCATATAAAGAATGCAGGCTGTACTGCAATTCAGGAAGGATATACCCATTATACCCACAGCAGGGGTGATTTAGAACTCAGAGAGGCTGTGGTGGAGTATTATCACAGGGAATATAAAGTGAATATATCATCGGAGGATGTAATTATAAGTCTTGGAGGAATCGCCTCCCTTATGCTTTCTCTTCTAGCAATAAGTGATGTTGAAGACGAGATTCTAATTCCTGATCCTGGATATCCGCCTTATGCATCTTTAGTAAGGATAATAGGTGCAAAGCCTGTGAGATATCCTGTTTATGAGAAAAATGGATATCTTCCCAGAGTAGAGGATTTGGAGAAGAGAATTGGAGAGAAAACGAAGGCTGTTATAATAAACACACCAAACAATCCTACAGG
>JAGGTO010000051.1 GCA_021163705.1 Thermoplasmata archaeon
ATGAAGGAGGATCGTATTAGAGTATTATCTTTTTAATCTCCCCCATATGTCCCTTGACAACTATTTCGTAGGGGGTCATGTATCTTTTAAAGAGAATTAAATGTGCCCTTTTTCCTATTTTATTATCTTCAATTTTCAATATTTTCCGAGGATTTACGGTGGTCATTTTCAGGATCTCGAGGGCATCCACATATCCATACAGTTTGGATATCTTGTAGGCGAGCTCCATCTCACGAAACATGGAGGGGAGTGAAAACATACCGTTATCTGTGCCAAGGGCTAAAAGAATTCTATATCTAAGCAGCTTGGGTATGTTTGGAATTTTTCCGAAAAAGAGGTTACTCCTGGGTGTTATTACCAGAGGTAAGTTTCTATCTCTTAAAACCCTGAGATCATCGTCACTTGCCTCCAGCATATGAATCAGGAAATCTGGCTTCAGGGAGAGAATTCTATTTATATCCTCCCTAATCCTTTCCGAGGCATGGATTGCAAAAAGTTTATTATTCTTCTTGGCCCAGTTTGCCATATCCCTCAAATACTTCCAGGAATAATCGGATATGCTGCTCAATCCTATTCCATGAAGCCTCTCATCCTCAACTCTTCCCATAATTATCGGTGAAATTTTCATATTTTCAGAAGCACGGAGAAGAAGATCGATGCCCTCCTTGCCTCCCTCTCTGAAGTCCA
The DNA here is from genome assembly GCA_021163705.1 of Thermoplasmata archaeon. Taxonomy (GTDB): domain Archaea; phylum Thermoplasmatota; class Thermoplasmata; order Thermoplasmatales; family Aciduliprofundaceae; genus S014-41. The sequence continues at coordinate 688 of JAGGTO010000051.1, forward strand.
CAAAATGGGATATGCCCTCTCTCTCCATATATTTCATTGCTCTTCTCATTCCCCTTAGAACTTTATTTCTGTTTGCAAGAATTTTATATTTTAATCCTCCAGGTCCAACAATATCTTCGAGTCTTCCCTTGGGCTCATGCTGACAGTAGAAATCCCCGATATGGGTGTGCATATTTATGAATGTTGGAATAATTGTGGCTCGAATATCGTAATCTTTTCTCCCTCTCCAGATATTTTCCACTATTCCATCTCTTATTTCAATGGTTCCTTTGAAAAATTCGTCGCCCAGAAATATTGGACCATAAATTTTCATGGATAAACATGGAAAAGATGGATTTAAAATTTTGTAAATTTAACCCATGTATTGCAGAAGGAAGAGAAATGCCGTACCTACCAGCATGCTAACAAAAGCTGCCAGAGAGCCAAATGAAAACCAGTGTTTGTTAGTGATAGAATATCCATATCTTCTTGAAAGAGAAATGGAGATCACACCCGCAGATGATCCAATAGGGGTGATGTTACCACCAAGTCCAACGCCCATGGCTAGAGCCCACCATAGAAGACCTGTGTGATATGTACCTGTCATCACAGCTACAACGGGAATGAATGCGGCAGTAATTGGAATATTATCCACAAAAGAGGAGGTTATTCCAGAAACCCAGAGAATTAAGATGGCTGTGTAAAGTGGATCGGAGGAGAGGGAGGAAAGTGCACGGGCAAGGTCAGCAAGTAATCCGGTTTCTTCAAGACCTCCAACGAGCATAAAAAGAGCTATGAAAAATACTAGCGTGGGCCACTCAACAGCTTCAAAGGCCTTCTTCGGATCCTCCATGGTTATCACTAGGGAAAGAGTGCCTCCTATCAGGGCAACGAATGCAGGGGAGATATGAAGATAATCCTGAAGGGCAAAGAAGAGTATCATAAAGAAAAGTACAATTAGAAGATAATGCATCAACTTTTCATTCTTAACATATTCGGTGGGATCCAATTCCATGATTCTCTCTATATTTTTTGGATTTCTTCTCAGCCATCCTCTGTACACAAATTTTCCAATTAATAAGGAAAAGAAGAGAGATACGAGCACGGGCAGAAATAGATGATAGATAAAGGCATTGAACGAGTATTTTGAAGCGTATGCAATGAGAATATTGGGGGGATCGCCTATCATAGTTGCCACACCACCTATATTTGAAAGTATGGCCTCTCCAAGAATGAGAGGCACCGGAGAGATTTCGAGCATCTCAGAAACCTCCACGGTAAGAGGAATCATTAGGAGGATGGTGGTCACATTATCAATGACCATGGAAACAAATGTTGTGAGAAGGGTGAGATAAACGAAAAGGAGCCATAGTTTTCCTCCTGATAATTTTATGGCTTTAATGCCAAGATATTTGAAAAACCCGGTTTTTGCAAGCTGACCCACAAAAGTCATCATACCAAATAATAGAAGAATGACTTCCCAGTCCACATGCCCTAAAGCTTCTTCAAAGGTCATAAAATGAAAGGCATATCCCGCACTCAGCATTAGAAATACTCCAAATAGGGCTGCGGTAGTCCTATCAACCTTACCGCTGAAGATGAGGATATAGCTTATTATGAAAATTATGAGCGTTGCTATTTGCGAGATACTCGTTGGTACCACCTCTTTTTTAATGAACTAACGAATATAACAGGGATGGGAGAATGGGTGGCTACATACTGCGCAATATGTCCAATTTTTGTCCACATAAGTTCTCTCTTTCCAGGACTCATTATCACAATATCATTCTTCTCGAAATATTTTCTAAGCACCTCTGGATTATCCTCCTTCTCTATTGATTTTTCCACTTCAAGATTCCAGTAGGATGCCTTCCATGCCACATTTTCCAGTTTATGCTCATGATTTTTTCCAAAATGAAGTATTTCCAACTTTGCGTTGTAGGAGGAGGCAAAAAGAATAGCATAATTTTCTACCCTTTTTGATTTTGTAGTAGCATCTGTGAGTAGCAGTATCCTCTTTATTTGAACCTTATTACACTCCTCAGCCAATGTTAACACAGGTATCCTACTCCTCCTAATCACATTTTTCAGTGTTGATCCCAATCTATGGGCAGATGCCGTGGATTTTCTGCAGTATACCCTCATAGCAATGAGATCAATGTCATTATTTTTTGCATATTTCACAATCTCCCTGGAAGGAAGCCCCTCTAAAATATTGGAATAAACAAAATCTATACCTTCGTTTCTTAAAATTTCCTCCCCTCTTTCTATTGCCTTCATGGCACCCTCTTTCATCTCTTCGTAAAGAATATCTGTGAGCTGAACACCTCTTTCATAGGTATTGATTACACTTATCACATGAAATTTGGCAAATGGAAATGCCCTGGCAACATATCTTATCACATGATCCTCCAAACCGTAACCATCTGTCGGAATGAGAATGTTCTTAATCATGCAGGGGGGAGTAATCCCCTCCCCCTATTTATTTTTTCTTTCAAGCACGATATAACTTTGCTGGATTCCGTCTCTTCTTATGTTTCAAATATACCAAATAAGGTCTCTTACTTATTATCATTCTCTTTCAGATACCACAGGGGTTTAGCATGCGGATCATACTCTTTGTGTTTTTTATTATCTTTTTTGGTAAATTTCACAGGTGGCGGATTTCGAGTTGCACTCCATAGGAGTCTATCTATTTCCATACTTCGGGTAAGAAGACATCTAATCCAACCTTGGAGATACAAATATTTTGGTATGAATTTTGCCTCAAAATGATATCCAATTTCTTGCTCTACAAAAAATAGCTGTGCCAAATACAAATCATACTTTAAGCTTCTAAGTTCAGGGGGATATTCCAAATGCTTGAAATCCTCATAGATGGTGTCAGGGTCATCACCATAGAAGAGTCTATCGAATGCTAAAAGAAGCTCTTTTTGATATTGTGGTCTCATCATTATCTTGAACTCCAAATCTAAAAGAATCCTAAGGTGATTTGGCATAAATTCTTCCTTTCCTTCTCTAATCCATATTTGAAGATTCTTTTTAGGATCGTATTCTCTTTTGAGATTTCTGCCAGGTTTTGAAGGTCTCTTAAATACAAATTCCAAATCTCCCAGCGTATAAACTACATATTCTTCATCTATTCCTAATTCTTTCCCCACTTTCATAACCTCGGATAACATCATAGTAAACACCACTGATAAGAAATAAATTTCAAACTGCGGATAAATATAATTCAGATATATTTTATAGATTTATAAAGTAAATTTAAAATAAGTTGAAATCATTGCGTATATAATCATAAAGGATGGTTAATAGAGATGATGTAAACTGGGACACTGTAAGCTACGTAATCTCCAGTGAGGTGAGATTAAAAGTGCTAATACATTTAATTAGAAATGCATCTACACCTACAAATCTATCCGAAAAGTTGAGTGAGCCCATGTCCAGAATAAGTACCACGCTTCGAGAGCTTATGGAAATTGGAGCAATTGAATGCCTCACACCAGAACGTAGAAAAGGAAAAATTTATCAGGCTACTGAAAAAGGTAAAAAAATAATAGAGGTCATTCACAATATGACGGATATAAGGTGAAAAAAATGAGGGATAAGGTCAAAACCCTTGCAAATTTACAAAATATCGGTAAGAAAAGGGCAGAGGCGCTCACAAATGCTGGATTTGACTCGCCAGAAAAGATTAAAAATGCGGATTTTACTCAATTAAAAAGAGTACCTTCTATAGGTTTCAAGATAGCCTATCAGTTAAAAAATGGTGATATAGAATATGTCGAAATGAAGGAATTAAAAGAGAAGATGACCATCCCAGTAAAAATAGGAAATGTTGAAATTCAGCCAATTGAATGGCTCCTAAAACC
>JAGGTO010000081.1 GCA_021163705.1 Thermoplasmata archaeon
CATTAACATATACCACTTTACCATCCTGAACTATTACTATTCCTGTCAAAAGATTTTCCATTATTTTCTTGTATTTCTCCCTCTCTTCCCTTATTATCTCTTCCACTCTCTTTCTCTCTGTAATATCGAGATTGACACCTATTGTACCAACTATATTGCCTTCCTCATCCTTTAGAGGGGAGGCATTGATGAGCACATATACAATACTTCCATCTTTTTTCAAAAACACTGTTTCATAAGAATCGCTTATGCCTTTCTTCCTCCTATTTGTACCTTCCCTTATTCTCTTATATCCATCCTCCGTTGTAAATTCTCGTATGTTTCTCCCCACTATCTCATTTACCTCATATCCAAGCATCTCTGCAAACTTCTCATTGGCAAAGGTTATGTTGTCATCAAGATCCGTGACGATAATTCCCACAATGGTAGTGTTTATAAGATTTTCATATCTTTCCTTGGCAAATTTTGTTTGAGTATATAATCTGGCATTCATTATTGCCACGGCAAGCTGTGGAGCTAAAGTTTCCATGAGCTTTGCATCTTCCTCCGTGAAAGCATTGGGCTTCTTGCTCTGGATTAAAAGGGCACCTATAACTTGTCCTTTGTAACTCATGGGCACGCCAAGCCAGGATCCTGGAACCCACCCTACAACATGCACAGTAGCCGGAAGCTTTTCTTTTTTAAACTCCTTTATTAGCAGAGTTTTTTTATTTTTAATCACCCAACCCGTAATACTATCACCAAGATCAAAAACTGAAAATTTGGAAGTTATATCCTTACCTCCTTCCACACCAAATACTACTCGGACTTTCCCTTCCTCTTGCAGTAAGGCTATGGCGTAGCTCTCAAAATCTATTATTTTTCTAAGTGCTTCATAGCTTTTTCTGTAAAGCTCTTCGATTTCAAGTGTGGAACTTATGCTCTGAGCAAAATTGTAGAGGAGCTCTAGATGATCCTTCCTTTTCCTTATTTCCTCTTCCACCTTCTTTCTCATGCTTATATCTCTAGCAATTAGTAGTCCATGGGGCTGATTATTTATTATGAAAATAGATAGAGATATCTCAAGTGGAAAAATCTCTCCATTTTTTCTTTTCCCCTTGACCTCAAGTATCGGGAACTTTTTAAAACCCTGAGGTCTAGATCCAATGCTTTTTATTATGAAGTCCATGACTTTTTCTCGAAGCTCATCTGGAATAAGCATATCAATAAACTTCTTTCCCAGGATTTCTTCCTGAGAATATCCAAATATTTCCTCTGCTGCTGGATTCCAGAACTCTACTCTGCCTTCATGCTCTACCATTATTATGGCATCTCTTGCCATCTCTCCAATAGCCCGGTATCTCATTTCAATTTCATTTCTCTGAGAGAGGTCTCTTGCAGTTACAATCACCAATTCTCTCTCTCCAATTTTAACGAGATTGGCTGATAGCTCCAGAGGTACAAGGTATCCCTTCTTATGCTTATTAAAGACCTCCATAACTATACGCTTTTTTCGATGAAGAATTTCCAATACTGAGGAGAACTTTTTCATGGTTTCCTGAGGCACTATAATTCCTACATTCTTACCTATAAGTTCTTCCTTCTTGTATCCAAGCATTTCGGCGGCTCTTTCATTCAAATCAACTATCTCCCCATCTAAAGTTTCTATAAATATACCATCTGGAGAACTTTCTATGACCTTTCTATAGAATTCTCTTTCCTCCTCAATCTTCTCCTCCAGCCTTTTTCTTTCCGTGATATCTCGCTTTACTGCCACAAAATTCACAATTCTTCCCATATCATCTTTTATTGGTACTATTATCATCTCTTCCCAGTAAAAAGTACCATCCTTTCTCCTATTTATGAGCTCTCCCTGCCAGACTTTACCTGAGAGTATTGTATCCCACATCCTCTTGTAGAACTCCCTGCCCTGTTTTCCGCTCTTCAAAATTCTCGGATTCTTGCCTATAGCCTCCTCATATGTATATCCTGTAATCTTTGTGAAGCCCGGATTAACATATATAATTGTGCCATCAATATCAGTTACAACAAGTCCCTCAGCCATATGCTCTATAGCCGATTTAATTATCTTTAAATCAGGAGATCTAGAATATTCTGGAGTGTGATTTAAAAGGGTTATTATGAAAAAGTCATTTAACCTTCGAATTCTTAACTCCACATAATATACCTTTCCTTTAACATTTTTCAATCTCACCATATCAACTTTTGCTTCTCCCAATTCCTTGGCCTTTTTCAAACTCTCTTCCACAAATTTTCTATCTTCCTCTATTATCTGCTCTAGAAAATTCTTATTCTTTATCTCCTCCTCTTTCCTTTCTTCCCATCTTAAAATCTCATCATTTACCCACAGTATTTTATAATTCATGTTCAATATTACTATACCCATGGGGATTGCCTCGCATAATTCCCCTATCAATATGTTATTTTCTCTCATCTTAATGTGCAAATTCTTTTTCTACTATTAATCTTTTTGCGTATTTTTATCCGTGGAGATAACTAAAACTCCAGCGAATTGAGAAGATCCTGAATTTTAAATGGCTTGTGAAGAACCTTGTATCTCTCGTGCTTAAAATCATCATATGCAGAAATTAAAAGCACTCTATCCTTTCCAACTTTTTTCTCAGCCTCCTTGGCAAGGGATAATCCATCCACTCCGGGAAGTTCATAATCCAGGATGTAAAAATCATAATCATCCTCCTTTATCTTATCCAAGGCGCTGGTACCATCATAGAAGGCTTCGACATCCACCTCTTCCCCTTTCTTCTTCAATATATCCTTAATCAACCTGACAACCGAATGACTATCATCCACCACCATCACTTTCATCATCTTTATAAAGAGACTACCCATATATAAAGGGTTAAATGAGCATGCTCATTTTCTCTATTTTTGCATCAAAATATTTCTCAAAATCATATTTGATTTTTAAAAATCATACCCCTCACTATACCTTTAAGTACCAAGCTTACCCACTATACTTGGTGATGCGAATGAAGGGTAAGCTTGTATTGGGAATTATAGCGATTCTGGCAATCTTTGGCATCGCAGTTATCAGCGGTATGCATGTTCACACAGGAGCGGCATTGCTGGATGATCAATCCAATGCTCAAACACAGGATGACGGACCTCCTCTCGACTATGACTTTGTAGTGATCTATCATGCCCAGCTTCTAGATGACGGTCCTCCATTGGATTATGACTTTGTTTAATTTTTAGTGACAATTGCCACCACCTTTTTCTCTCCTTCCGCAATTTTTTGATATATCTCGATATCTATATTCTCGAAACCTTTCAACATTTTTGCGGCAAGAGATGCATACTTTATTGCCCTGTACTCATTACCCAGCTCTATTGAGAGGGATATTGCCTTATCAAA